>CAZNQT010000074.1:0-12839 GCA_964574885.1 uncultured Pirellulales bacterium | reverse complement strand
GGAAACAGTACCGGGCGCCGGTTTTCACAAAATTCTCGCAGTTCTTGATTCGGCAGAAAACGCGGGTCTTGGGTTTGAGACTGTCGTTGGCCCGGCAACCGGGGCATACGTTTTTTTCTCGTACGTAGGCCCGACAGAGGCGGCAGTTCATACCGCAAGGCGCGATCAGCGTGGTTGGAATCGCATTTGTTTTTGTCTTTGTCTTTTTTCCCGGCGCCATATCTTTATATCTGCATACGTTATCGTAGCGGCTTCTTTAGGCAAGCCTTACAATATATACCTAATATTTCAATTGAACTCTAACTATCGCTGCATGTCAATACTCTTTCAGAACACATATCTACCAGGACCATAGCCATGATAGTAATAGCGTGAGAAAGACACTCGATAAACAAACTATCTCAGAATCGGTAGGTGAGTTTGAACCGTAAGGAGCGGCCATCCTGGTAGAGTTTGTCTTGCAGGTGTTCGCCGGCGCCGGGGTAGGCGTAATCCTGGTCGAAGACATTATAGACGGAAGCGGAAAATTCGAGTCCTTCCAGAATATTCATCGAGAAGAGAGTAAGATTGGTGAGAAAGTAGTCGTCGGTATGATGACCGGTGAGGGTTTTGCGTTCGCTGAAGAATTGGGTTTCGATGCCGGCGAATACTTTATCCTTTACTATCGGCACGATCAGGTTGAGCTTGGCCATATGTTGAGGGGAATTACTCAAACTGCTGTGGGTGTCATCCGTTTCGGTATCGACGAACGCATAGCTGACCTTTCCGCGGAGGCCGCTCTCGAGTTTGCCTTCCAGTTCGAGTTCGACGCCTTTGGCCACCACGCCATCGAGATTCCGGAACGTGAGCAAATCATCCGCCGGATCGATTTCCTGATTGATCAGGTCATCAATGTCATTATAAAATCCATTGACGGTGGCGAGGAAATGGTTACCGAGTTTCTGCTCAATGACGACATCGTAGGAGGTAATGGTTTCCGGATCGAGGTCGCCTCCGGGTTTGGTGGTAAAGTAGCCGTCGTGGTAGTAGAGTTCATAAGCGGTGGGCGCACGGAAGGCCTTGCCATAGAGCAGCTTAACCGTCGTATCTTTCCAGGGCTGATGAATCAGCGCCAGGCGGGGATTGGTTGTATCGCCAAAGGTATCATAGTCATCATGACGAACGCCGGCGTTTAAAATCAGAGTATCGAAAATTTTGAATTCATCCTGGAAAAAGACGCCCCAGTTTTTCGAATGACGAGTATCGTAGAGATAGACCTCTTCGTCCCAGTTGGCCTGGTCCTGTCGGACGTTGTATTGCGCTTCGACGCCCACAATGATCTTATGACTCTCCCAAGGCTGCATGATGAACTGCCATTCGCCGTTCCACCATCGGCCCTTCCAATAATCTTTATTGACCACGAGATAGGGTTCCGGATCGGTTTCTTCGGCATAATCATAGACCCATCGACCGTCATAGTTATAGTGATTATAGGAGACTTTTCCCAAGACGGAGAATTTCTCGGAAAAGGAATGTTGATAGGTGAGTCCGAAGGTGGTCATATCGTCCCAGGATTCGGTACGGGGATCGGCGAATACCGTATCCCAGGGCGCGGTGGGAATTTCTTTTTTACGGGAATTGGCTTGTGCCTGAAAAGTGAAATCCTTCCAGGTTATTTTCCCGAAGAAACTATAGGATTCATCGCCATCGTGATCGACATAGCCATTGCGTGTGGCCGGTTCGTCGAATTCCTTGAAATAGAGAGTATCGCCCTCACGGTCATAAATGGTCGCGGATAAAATCACATCAAGTTTTTGTTTCTCGAAAAAGTGACCGAAGGTCGTTCTCCCTTTGAGGGTATCGTGGCTGGCGACTTCCCCGGACAATTCCGTCGCATTCAGGGATTTGCCTTTTTTCGTAATCAAATTGATGACGGCGAAGAAGGCGTTGCTGCCATAGAGGCTGGAACCGGGTCCGCGAATGATTTCCACGCGCTCGATCAGATCCACATCTATTTCGAGATCGGTTCCGAGCGCCGAAGAATCGCCCACATTTTCGTTGGTCCGGTGTCCGTCGATTAAAACCAGAATGCGGGAATTGTAATCTCCCGGCCGGCCGAACCCACGTACGCCAAGGTAATGATATTCTCGGTCGTAGGAAATGTAGAAACCACGTACGCTTTGCATGATGTCGGCCAGGGTTCGATAACCATATAATTTGATATCCTCGGCGGTGATAATCGTAACCGAGGACGGGGCTTCGGAGACTTTCTGTTTAAATTTGGAAGCGGTATATACCTGATCGACTTCCATTTGCATCAGTTCTTCGATCGGCAAATCGAGAAGTTGACCGGGCTCTTCGGTTTGAGCGTCCTGCACATTCGACTCCGGGGATTCCTGACCGAAAATGCGACGCGGCATGATCGAAGTCGAGGATATGATCAGCCCCAGCAGAACCACCTGATACATGATAAGTTTTTTATGCAAGAAACTGCCTTGTCTGTTCAACGGATTCTTAATACTTTCCTTTACGATTTTTCGGAATATATACATATCAATACAATTCGTATCGACTCGAATTGCTATCAGGTAAATGAGTAAGTGATTTAAGAATAAACTGTGATTTTCGAAATGCTTTTTCAGTATTGCTATGCGGTCTGGTTATTTTCGTTCGACGTTTTAGAGAAGGATTCCGAAGATTATCAGACTTTGTGACCGGAAGGATACCGGTAATTGAGGGAGACCGGATTTTCCATACCACGGAACTTCCCGTATCCTACGAAGAATGAAATCGCAGTTTCGGACGGATGAGAAGTCTAAATCCTTATATGTTAAGGTTTTGCAGGAGTCGGTGCAATGCCTGGCAGCACCAGGGCGCCCAGCCATCCAAAGAAAAGAATGGTCAAAAAGTCGGATTTCGGTTATAAAGGGAATGTAAGCTGGAGAAAGGCGATGAGATTGTAAGGAGACATCGATGGCACATAAGCAGCCCCTGACGAAACGGTTGGCGCTGGATAAACCGGCGGAGGTGGATAAATATTTCAAAGCGGCGATCAAAGTGCAGGCGTCGGATTTGCATTTGAAGGGGGGAGAGTTGCCCCGCTTACGGGTCGGCGGCGGATTACGGCAAACGACGGGCGAACCAACCTCCGAAGAAAATCTGGAGAAAATGATTTTCGAGATATTGAGTCCGGAGCAGAAGGAATTCTTCCTGGACAACGGAGCGCTGGATTTTGCCTATGACTTAGGGGCGGTGGATCGTTTTCGAGTGAACATATATCGTACCCGCGGTCACGTCGCCCTGGCGGCTCGACGAGTCAGCAGTACGGTGCCGGCGTTTGAGACGCTCCATCTACCGGCGGCCGTGCAGAAAATCGCTGATTTTCATCAGGGACTGATTCTGGTTACGGGCGTTACCGGATGCGGCAAGAGTACCACCATCGCTTCCATGTTGGATCATATTAACAAGAACCGTTCGTGCCACATCATTTCGGTCGAGGATCCCATCGAATTTATCTTTCGGGATAACAAGGCCTTGATTAGTCAGCGAGAAATCGGAGTGGACGTTCCGGATTATGACGATGCCCTGCGGGCGCTGATGCGGGAGGACCCGGACGTGGTGCTGATCGGGGAGATGCGGGATTACGAAACGCTGTCGGCGGGGCTGCGGGCGGCGGAAACGGGGCACCAGGTGTTCGCTACGCTGCACAGTACGGATGCGTACCAGACGATCACGCGCATGCTGGACCTGACCCCGCAGATCGAACGACACATGATTCGCCAGGCGGTCGTCGGAAACTTACGAGCCATAATCTCGCAGCGGCTGTTACCCACGATCTGTGATGATCCCAAGCGAGTTCCCGCCGTGGAGATCATGATCGCTAATGCCGCAGCACGAAAGCTGATTGCCGACGAGCGAGAAGTGGAAATCCCCACGGTGATTAAATCCAGCTACGGGGAAGGAATGATCGATTACGCCGAATCGCTGCGGCAACTCGTAGAAACCGAATACATTGATCTGAAGACGGCGTATAACTATGCCCCGAACGCCGAAGAACTCAAGATGGCTCTCAAGGGGATTCGCTCCACGTCGGGCGGTATCCTCGGTTAATCCCAATTATTTTTTACTAAGGATTTGGGAATCATGAAGGATGTGAGGAGAAAAGTTACCTACGCGGGCGTGGTTTGTCTGATTTCCACCTATGCGATGGATCTTGAGATCGCCTGCGCTACGGCGTTGGATGATTATGTGACGGCGACGGATCCCGCGTTCGACTACCAACTCGTGAACACCATCTCGGGCAACGGATACACCGCCTACGTGCTGAATATGACCAGTCAAAGTTGGCGTAGCAGCGGGGAGGTCGATCGGACGCTCTGGCAGCATTGGTTAACCATCGTCGTACCGACCACGGTGAGTCACGATATCGCATTTTTGTATATCAGCGGGGGCAGCAACGGCGGCAGTCCGCCGACCTCGGCCCCCAGCGAGATCGTATATATCGCGACGAATACCCAATCCGTGGCGGCGCAGTTACGGATGGTGCCGAATCAACCCTTAACGTTTCCAGACGGCGGCGGACCGCGCTACGAAGATGAAATCATTGCCTATACCTTTGATAAATACCTGGTCACGGGCGATGGGACCTGGCCTTTGCTGCTACCGATGGTCAAAAGCGCGGTCCGGGCGATGGATACGATCCAGGAATTCCTTTTGGATGAACCCTACGGCGAGATTGAGATCGATAACTTTGCGATCACAGGAGCTTCGAAACGAGGCTGGACGACCTGGTTGACGGCAGCCGTCGATACGCGCGTCATCGCCATCATGCCGATGGTGATCGACGTGTTGAATCTCGATGAACAGATGACCCATCACTTCGCTGCTTATGGGTATTATTCCGATGCCATCCATGATTACGTGGATTTGAACGTCATGCCCCGCATCTATACCCCTCAGGGACAAGACTTAATGGAAATCGTGGACCCCTTTGAGTACCGCGACCGATATACCCAATTTATTTATGGCCTGAATTCATCGGGAGATCAATTTTTCCTGCCGGACTCGGCCCAGTTTTATTTTGCCAATCTGGGGGATGAAAAATATCTACGCTACATTCCCAATACGGATCATGGACTCAACGGCGCTTATCCTTATAATAATGATGCGCTGGAGTCGTTGACCCTGTTTTATTACTCGATCTTAGAGAATCTCTCCCGGCCGCAATTTTCTTGGACGGTGCCCGCGGCGAATCGGATCGAAGTGCAAACCATGACGACACCGAAACAGGTTCGCCTCTGGCAGGCGACGAATCCGAACGCACGGAATTTTCGTCTCGACGTCATCGGCGAAGCCTGGAACGTCTCCGTATTAACGGATCGCGGGGGCGGGAAATATGTGGGCGAAGTGGCCATGCCTTCCCAAGGCTGGCGGGCCTTTTTCGTCGAGATGATTTTCGACAACGACACGGATCTGGATTACAAATTCACTACCGAGGTGCGGGTTGTGCCGGATTACCTGCCCTTTGCCTGCGATTTGAATCGGGATGGTTCGATCAATCTTCTGGATCTCTATCTCTTCGGTAATGAATGGCTGACCTCGGAACCCATTTGGGCCGATATCCAACCGGAACGAGGAGACGGCCAAGTTAATTTCGCTGATTTTTCCCTCTGCGGCCGAAATTGGCTCGATGCGAATTAGTGCCTGTCGTGAAGGAATGTCACTCCTGCGCCAGGTGGCAGCCTCAAGCGCAGCTTGGGGCTGGTGGCCGGATTCCGCAATTTTTCATTTTACATCTTGAATTTTACCTTCTCAAACTGACCATCGGTTAGTTTGAGTTATTTATACGTTTTCCAGGCGAGGACGATATAGACTGCCATCGCCACCGTAAAAATGCTGATTAAGATTATTAGTATCCAATCCATCGTTCTACAGTTCCATTATACCTGTTTCGTTAGGGGGATCAAACTTTTAATAACCTTTTTTTAGAAAGTGTATAAACATACCTGAGATGAAACATGCTCAAGCTATGCTTGAGCATGTCACCTGGATTCAGCATACCTTGGTAAATTATCCGGCTTGGACGGTAATCTTTTTGGGTTTGGCGGCCTCCGCTTTCGGCAGCTCGATCCGCAGAATCCCTTGCTTAACGGTCGCTTGGATTTTATTCACATCCACTTCATCCGATAAGGAGAAGGACCGCTCGTAATCGCCGATTTCATATTCACCGTATTCCAGTCGATACGGATCGAACCGTTCCGGAGCGACACGGCCGGTGATGGTCAGCACGCGCCGTTCCACCTGGATATCGACGGCGTTCTCATCCACGCCCGGCATATCCGCCACCACGACCAACGCGTCCTCGCGCTCATAAATATCCGTCCGCGGAATAAACACCTTTCGCGTGCGGGTACGTTCCGTCTCCAGAGCCGTCTGAGCTTCCTGTTTCGTGATGTCGCTTTCCTGATTTTCCGTCGGATTCGTGATATCGATCTTGTTCTCACTCATTTTCGCCATCTGTCATCACCTCCTTATCCGATGGTTTTAACTTCGATTTTTTTGGGTTTTTGCTGCTCGCTGCGCGTCAGTTCGATCCGCAGAATGCCTTTTTCCAAACGAGCCTGTACCTTCTGTAAATCGACTTCGTAGGGCAATTGCATGGTGCGTACAAAGCTGCCGCTTCCTCGCTCCTGGCGATGATACGTCTCGCCCTCCTTCAACTCATCGGGCCGGCGGGAACCGCGTAACGTAAGCGTATCGCCCTGAACGGAGATATCGATGTCCTCGGTCTCCACGCCGGGCAGTTCCGCTGTGAGGATCATCTGATTATTGTTGGACCAGATATTGACGGCGGGATATTCCGTCGCGCCCCGCAGCGATGCTCCTTGAAACAAATCATTCAGGTGATTCCGCAAATGTCGCATCTCGCTTAACGGATCCCAATCCCAACCTAACCTTCGCAAGTTTGTCCAGACCATGGTAACACCTCCCTTTCTCTGTAATAATTAATCACCGTTTCAAATAACTTTTAACTTCTGATAAATTTATTCGCAAAATTCGTGCCAAATGACTTTGCTTTGCCATAAGTATCTATACGATAATACTTTATAAAAATCCTCCACCCTGGTATTTCCCTTTGAATTCCTGTCAATCTGTCAGGTATAATTTGAAATAATATTGTTATGTTGAAAACGAAAGAAAAACTTTCACAGGAGGAAATTCAAACCGGGATGCGGTGGATTCTGCGCGACGGGATCGCCGCCCAGGCGATGGTGACGTTCACCAGCGGCGCGTTTCTAATCGCCTATGCCCTCCAGCTCGGCGCTTCGAATTTCGTCATCGGATTATTGGCGGCCATCGGACCGTTATCACAGTTAATGCAGTTGCCGGCGATTTACGCCGTGGAACGATATCGCAATCGACGGGCCATTGTCGTGCTGATGGCGAGTGTCAGCCGCCTGTGCTGGTTGTTTATCGGTTTGATCCCCTTCCTGTTTTCACCGCAACTTGGATTAGGAGTATTACTTGCGGCGCTGATTATCAATTCCACGACGGGAGCCATCTCGGGATGTAGCTGGAATTCCTGGATGCGTGATATGATTCCGCAGGATATCCTGGGACGCTTTTTTTCCCGGCGCATGCAGATTGCCGTGGGCATAGGGGTGTTTCTCAGTCTGGCGGCCGCCGGGTATCTCGACCTTTGGAAACGATTCCTGCCCGAACATTCCGAACAAGGCTATTCACTTTTGTTTATAGTCGGCTTCCTCGCCGGTGTGATTGGCGTGTTCTGCATCGCCAGGATACCGGAACCCCGCATGATCTCGCACATGCAGGCGCCCTCCTTTTCCCAAATCATCACCCAACCGTTTCGCGATCAGAATTTTCGTAAGCTGATCGTGTTTATGGGCGCCTGGAGTTTTGCCGTCAATCTCGCCGCCCCCTTCTTTATGGTCTATATGCTCCGCCGACTGGGCATGAGCATGACCTTTGTCATCGGCATGACGGTGCTCATGCAGATTGTAAACGTGATTTTTCTCAAGCTCTGGGGCAAGTTTACGGACCGGTTTAGCAATAAATCAGTTTTGGCGATTTGCTGTCCGTTTTTCCTGCTTTCGATCCTGGCCTGGACCTTTACCACCATGCCCGAAAAATACGTCCTGACGATTCCTTTGTTAGTGGTAATTTATATTGTGATGGGTTTCGCCACCGCGGGAGTGACCCTGGCCACGGGAAATATCGGTTTGAAACTGGCCCCGAAGGGCCAGGCCACCGCCTATTTAGCGACCAATACCATGATCATGTCGTTAACGTCCGGGATCGCCCCCATTCTGGGTGGTAAGTTCGCCGACTTTTTTGCCGCACGACAACTGGATTGGACCATCAAATATACCAGCCCCTCCCGCGAATGGGTTTTGCCCACTTTGAATCTTCAACAATGGGATTTCTTTTTTGCCATCGCCTTTGTTATAGGAATCTATGCCCTGCACCGCTTGGCGATGATCCGGGAAGTCGGAGAAGTGGAGGAAAAAGTCGTTTTACAGGAACTGGTCACCGAAGTAAAATTGCAGATACGAACGGTGTCCACCGTGGTGGGATTACGTCAGTTGTTCAGCGTTCCGGTGTTGATCCTGGATCGTCTGCGAGCTAAGAAAGGAGACAACCAGCATGGCGCGAACGCATAAGCGAATTTCCAAAAAGGTCGGTCTGGCGCCCGGTAGCCTCATCCATATTGGCGAAAAAAAAGAAGAACAGGTTCGCATCACCCTCTTCGATTATGATGCCCAGCATTGTGAGCAAAAAACCATCACGAAGGTCAAAAAGGCCGTCCCCCTCAAGGACACCTCCTCCGTAACCTGGATCAACATCGACGGCCTGCACGATGTGAAAGTCATCGAAGACATTGGCAAACATTTTGACCTCCACCCGTTGACCCTGGAAGACATTTTACATACCGGCCAGCGCCCCAAGATGGAAACCCATGCCAACTATATCTATGTCGTGCTCCGCATGTTACGCTATGATTCTGCGAACCGTAAAGTGCTCTCCGAACAAATCAGCATGATTCTTTCGGATCATTATATCCTGACCTTCCAGGAAAGCGTCGGTGACGTCTTCGATCCGATCCGCGAACGCATGCGGGAGTCGAGTAGCAGACTGCGCAAACACGGGCCGGACTACCTCCTCTACCGCCTGCTCGACAGTATCGTCGATCATTATTTTGTCGTCCTCGAAAAAATCGGCGATCACCTGGAACTCTTACAGGATCAGGTCGCGCAGGATCCGGACGAAAACATCCTCCAGGATATTCACGGTATGAGACGGGAGATGATCAACCTGCGCCGCGCGATCTGGCCGGTACGCGATCTCATCAGCAGTTTCCAAAGAATGGAATCGACCTTAATCCAGGAAAACATCGATGTCTTTCTGAACGACCTCTACGATCACATTATCCGCGTCATCGATACCGTGGAAACCTATCGCGAAATGATCTCCAGCCTCCTCGACCTCTACATGTCCGGAATCAGCAATAAAATGAATGCGGTCATGAAGGTGCTCACGATCATTGCCACCATTTTTATACCCCTGACGTTCATTGCCGGCATCTACGGGATGAATTTCGATTACATGCCCGAACTCCATTTTCGCTGGGCCTATCCCGTCGTCTGGCTTATCATGATCGTTATTACCCTCGGTATGATCCTCTTCTTCCGACGAAAAAAATGGCTCTAAGGGCGGAGGCGAACGAAAGAATGCTTTTCAGTTCATTTTTCGTTATAGTATTGATAGGGTGGGCACTGCCCACCGTTCACTGTCTTTCAATTACGATGTGCAATGTACAACCTGTACAACTACAGGATTTACGGAATAGAATCATGAATTCAGTTTTGATTTAAGGAAAGTATATATGACGGCAACGCCGAAAGACGAACATAGTATGATCGAACGGAAGGTCGCCTATTTTTCAATGGAGATCGGTCTGGAAGCCTCGATTCCCACCTATAGCGGCGGTCTGGGCGTCCTGGCCGGCGATACCATTCGTTCCGCCGCCGACCTGAAAGTGCCTATGGTGGTCAACACCCTTTTACACCGCAAAGGCTATTTCTATCAAAAACTCGATCCCTCCGGCTGGCAGACGGAAGAACCCGTCGCCTGGATCGTTGAGGATTTCCTCGAAGAACAATCGCCGAGAATCAAAATCCAGATCGAGCAGCGCGACGTGACCATCCGGGCCTGGAAATACGACGTCAAAGGCCACAGCGGCTTCGATGTGCCGGTGTATTTTCTCGATGCCAACCTCGAGGAAAATACCGAATGGGACCGCACCCTCACCGATTTTCTCTATGGAGGCGATTCCTATTATCGTCTGTGTCAGGAGGTGATACTCGGTATCGGCGTCGTTCGTAAGCTACGCGCCCTCGGTTATATGGATATCGAACGGTTTCACATGAACGAAGGACATGCCAGCCTGCTGACCCTGGAACTGCTGAGCGAACGAATGCAAAAAGAAAATAGCAACTCGATCGGCGACGAAATCATAAAAGCGGTACACGAAAGCTGCGTGTTTACCACCCATACGCCCGTTGCCGCCGGACATGATCGATTCCCCCTCGACGTCGCCAAACGCGTTATCGGAAACCATCCCGCCTTCGAGATGCCCAACGTCTTCTGTTGCGACGAACAGTTAAACATGACCTATCTGGCCTTGAACCTGAGTCGGTACGTCAACGGAGTGGCGAAAAAACATGGCGAGGTCTCCCGCTTAATGTTCGCCTCGTATAAAATCGATTCCATCACCAACGGCATTCATAGCGCCACCTGGGCTTCTGAACCCTTTCATCAACTGTTCGACAAATACATCCCCGGTTGGCGGGAAGATAATTTCTCCCTGCGCTATGCCCTCAATATCCCTAATTCGGAAATCTGGGATGCGCACATGACCGCCAAACAAAAGTTGATTCACCTGGTTAATCGAGAATATAATAGCGGTATGGATTTTGATGTTCTGACCCTCGGTTTTGCCCGCCGGGCGGCCACCTATAAACGAGCGGATTTATTATTCACGGACATGGAAAGGCTCAAAGCCATCGCCGCTCAATCTCAGGGACTGCAAATCATTTATGCCGGCAAAGCCCACCCGCACGACCAGCAGGGCAAGGAACTGATCCAGAGAATCCATCAGGCCAAAGAATCGCTCCGGAACGATATTAAAGTGGCGTATTTGGCCAACTACGATATGGACCTGGGCGGCCTGATCACCGCCGGCGTCGATCTCTGGCTCAATACGCCGGAACCCCCCATGGAGGCCTCCGGCACCAGCGGCATGAAAGCCGCTCTGAACGGCGTACCGTCATTTAGCATCCTGGACGGCTGGTGGATCGAAGGATGCATCGAACACATTACCGGCTGGGCCATCGGTACACTTCCCGAAACGGAGGATCGCTCCCGCGACCGCGCCCGGGACGCTGACTCCTTATACGAGAAACTGGAACATGCGATTATTCCCATGTATTACCAGGATCGCGACCGCTTTATCAACATTATGGCTCACGCCATCGCTCTCAATGGCTCCTTTTTCAATACCCAACGCATGATGCAGCAATACGTCCTCCGCGCCTATTTCTAACCGCCTATACGTTCACAATAGGGTGGCATTCTTGTAGGGTGGGGCTTTGCCCCACGCGGTATCTGCTTACCGTGTGGCAGCTACCGAGTCCGCGAGGTGGATGGCGATTATTAAAAAATAATGAGTAGGGGCGATCCCACGTGGTCGCCCGATGGCTGCCATGCTCTAGCAAGTCCACGAGTTTGAGCATGGTTTTTCGCAAATGTGCCACGGCCATCTTGGCCGTGATCTATAATTTTGCCTTTTACATTGCTTTCCGCCGGGTGGCACGGACAAATTCTTATTTGTCCGTGGTTGGCTACTTGGTTTCTCATCCACCATCCTGAATTTTTTCAAATTTTGCTTGACAAATATAAATTAGTATATTAAAATATGCTAATATGACCTGCCGCGTAAAATTAACGGAATCGGCCGTGAAAATCGCCGACGCCCTCTCGGTGGAAAGTCGCCTGCGGATTTTATATCTGCTGCGAAATCATCCACTGTGCGTGGGCGCTCTGACCCATCGACTGGGCATCACTCAGGGAGCGGTCTCCCAGCATCTACGGGTGCTCAAGGAAGCCGGCCTGGTCACCCTCGAACGACGCGGACAATTTATGCACTATAGCCTCAATCGAAAGACGATACGGAAATTTCGCGAAATGATAACGGAGTTACTGGAAACGAAGAATGTCAAAACCTGTAGGAAAGGAGAAAAATCATGTCCTGCTCCAAAGAAGAATGTAAAGCGTGCGACCAAAAAGGAATGAAAATCAATCCCACCGAATGCAGCCCGGAAAAAATCAAAGACTGCCACGGTGACGTTGAAGAACATCCCTGCGAAAAGGATGAATAGATACTGAAGGGCGGGCCACGCCCGCCATTAATTCAGCTTCATCGAGTACCATGCGCAAGCGAGAACGGTAGGATGGGCTCTTAGTTCTCGCGGCGAAGCAAAGCAAAGCCGGTGCCCATGCGGTTCTTCGGTTTCATTAATTTGAATTTTGAACCTTAGAATTTGTTTCGGATTTCGGATTTAGTGCTTAGGATTTGGTAACAAAGGGTGCCACGGCCATCCTGGCCGTGATCTTTCGTAGGATGGCAGTTACTGTAGGGCGGGCCGTGCCCGCCATTAGTTCAGTTTCATCGAGTACCATGCGCAAGCGCGCCTCGAGCTTGAGCATAAATTAAAAACTCGTGAGCGAAGCGAACACCATAATTTTACATTTTACATTTCCTCAAAGCACCCTCTGGCTCG
>CAZNQT010000073.1:0-12981 GCA_964574885.1 uncultured Pirellulales bacterium | reverse complement strand
TCGACGAGGAACTGGAATTACTGGTGGCAGTGAATAATCCACCGAATAAGGGAGTAGAGGATATTGTAGTGCAAGGGAGGCTGGGTAAATCGGCGGTGTTTACCACACCGAGCAAGAACCAGCGATTCCTGGTACTGGACGACCACGAAAAGATCATCTACTACGCGGTCTCGGGTAAAGAAGGGCTGGATCTGAGCCAATGGGTGGATAAGAAGGTATCACTGGCGGGCCAGCCGGAATACGATGCGTTCAGCAAGATCCGGATTCTCAAGGTGACGAGTGTGGTGGAACTGCCGCCGGGAAAATAACCAGCATATAGCGTAGAGCGTATAGCGGATAGAAAGAAGTGATTAGTGGATAGTGGTAAGAGGAACCACAGATTTCACCGATTACACGGATTGAATTATATACTATCAGTTCGAGTGGAGTTCGAGTCAGCCATCGATGTAAGGCGACATGCATGCCCACGCAGACGTGGGCATGTCACCCGGCCATTGTTCAAGACTTAGGTATAAATCATAGTCGTAGCGACATCTTTGAGTATAAAGGATCATGAATCTTTTTCAAGATTATAAAAAAGAAGAAATGATGTGCGGTACATACCCTACCTGACTTTTTCCCATCTGGCGGCGGGGGCTTGATGTACGTAGACAAGTTACTTGTCGTTTATTATCACGTTGGAATTATTACTTTCTCGTTTTCACGATCCGTTTATAATAGTGGGTTATGCGTGAATTTGAGGTAATTAGTGAGTATGAACCGGCGGGGGATCAGCCGAAGGCGATTGCGCGACTCGGTGAAGGTCTGTCGGACGGGAAGCGATTTCAGACGTTGATGGGGGTGACGGGATCGGGTAAGACGTTCACGATGGCGCACGTAATCGCGACAGCGAAACGCCCGGCGCTGGTGATCAGTCATAATAAGACGCTGGCGGCACAGCTTTACGAGGAATTCCGTGAACTGTTTCCCAGGAACGCGGTGGAATATTTTGTCAGCTATTATGATTATTATCAGCCGGAGGCGTATATCCCCCAGCGGGACATCTACATCGAAAAGGATGCCTCGCGGAACGACGATCTGGATCGGCTGCGGTTGAGTACGACGACGTCGCTGATGTCACGGCAGGACGTGATCGTGGTGGCGTCGGTGTCGTGTATATTCGGATTAGGTTCGCCGGAGGAATATAAGCGGTCGATGGTCGCACTGCGAGTAGGCTTACAAGTGGACCGGGATGAGCTGCTGCGATCTCTGACGGAAATACTGTACGAGCGGAACGACGTAGCCTTCGAGCGGGGGAAATTCCGGGTGCGGGGCGATACGATAGAGATCTGGCCGGCGTATGAGGAATTCGGCGTGCGGGTGGAACTGTTCGGCGATGAGTTAGAGAAGCTGACGCTGATCCATCCGACGAGCGGGGAGGATCTATCAGAAGAAAAACAGATGTTTATCTATCCGGCACAGCACTATGTGATGGCGGAAGACCGGATCGAAACGGCGCTGGCGGGGATCCAGAGCGAACTGGAGGAAAGGCTGCTGACACTAAGAGGGGAGGGGAAATTGTTAGAGGCACAGCGACTTAGCGCCCGGACGCGATACGACATGGAGATGATCCGGGAAGTGGGGTATTGCAGCGGGATCGAGAATTACGCCCGTCATCTGGCGGGACTGCCGCCCGGTGCGAAGCCTTATACGTTGATCGATTATTTTCCGGAAGATTTTCTTCTCTTCATCGACGAATCTCATGTAACGGTGCCGCAGTTGCGGGCGATGTGGGCGGGGGATCGCAGTCGTAAGACGGTTCTGGTAGAACATGGTTTTCGCCTGCCGAGCGCTTTGGATAATCGCCCGCTTCAGTTTGACGAATTTGAAACAACGTGGAATAAGGTAATTTTTGTATCGGCAACCCCCGGGCCTTATGAGATGGAGAAATGCGAGGGGCAGGTCGTGGAACAGATCATTCGACCGACGGGCCTGGTGGATCCGGCGATACGGGTAGAGTCGGCTCGTAACCAGGTACCACATTTGCTGTCAGAGATCGAAAAGCGGGCGGCAGTGAAAGAACGGGTTCTGGTAACGACGCTGACCAAGCGACTGGCGGAAGATTTGAGTACGTATATCAAGGAAAAGGGACATCGCTGTCACTATCTGCATAGTGAGATCAATACGTTAGAACGGGTGGAGATACTACGGAATTTGCGGAAAGGAGAATTTGACGTTCTGGTAGGAGTGAATCTGTTGCGGGAGGGTCTGGATCTACCGGAAGTGTCGCTGGTGGCGATACTGGATGCGGACAAGGAAGGTTTCCTGCGGAGCGAAACTTCGCTGATTCAGACGATCGGGCGAACGGCCCGCAACGTCAACGCGCAGGTCATTCTGTATGCGGATACGGTTACGAACTCGATGGATCGGGCGATCCGGGAGACGAATCGTCGGCGGAAGTTACAGGAAGAGTATAATATCGAACATGGTATCACACCGGAGACGATCCAGAAGGCGATCCGGACAAGTCTGGAGACGGAATTTATGGCCCGTCGTATCGCCCAGAAAGCGTTGACCGAGGATGAGCAGGAATACGATCGGGAAGAATTGATCGGGATCCTGGAAAAGGAGATGCTGGAGGCGGCAGAGCAACTGGAATTCGAGCGTGCCGCCGAGCTGCGCGATAAGCTGAAGGAATTGAAAGATATGCCGGAAATGAAATCAAGTAAAAAGGTAAAAATAAAAAGTGAAAAAAGTGATTAGTAGATAGCGGGTAGCGGATAGCGGATAGGTTAATAGGAAGAAGAGATAATTAGATAGTGGATAGAAGTATGCAGGCACCGGAATTAAAACATTATCTGACGTTAATTGAGTTGGCGAAGCAGGAGGATCTGGGCGGGGGAGATATTACCAGCGAAGCGACGATTGGTGCAGATGAGTCGGGGTGCGGGAAATTGGTATTCCGCGAAGCGGGCGTGCTGTGCGGGATGCCGGTCGCCGCGGAGGCATTGCGTCAATATAACGAACAACTCACCATGAAAGATGCTCAATCGGATGGGACAATTATGCCGGCCGATGCCGTGGCAGCAACGATCGAAGGGCCACTGCGTTCGCTGCTGTCCGCGGAACGTGTTTTGCTCAATTTTTTACAACGCCTGAGCGGCATCGCTACGCGAACGGCCCAATTCGTCGAAGCGGTTCAAGGAACGGGGGCCACGATTTACGACACGCGTAAAACGACACCGGGTTGGCGGGAGTTGGAGAAATATGCAGTGCGCTGCGGCGGAGGCAGTAACCATCGACAGGGATTGTATGACGCGGTACTGATCAAAGATAATCACCTGGCAACCCTGTCGTCGGGAACCCTTAAAGAAAGACTGGAAGCAGTATTAGTGCGTTTACAAGAGCGTTCGGTTCAGCCAACCTTTATCGAGGTGGAAGTCGATACGCTGGATCAACTGGCCGAGGTGCTGGAGGTGAAGGGCGTGAATATAGTTTTATTGGACAATATGGCGCCCGCGATGTTATCGGAGGGGATCAGGCTCCGCGATCGGATTTGTCCGGATCGAAAGGTGGAATTGGAGGCTTCGGGGGGCATCGCGCTGGAAGCCGTCCGGGCCATAGCCGAAACGGGCGTGGACCGAATCTCCGTGGGCGCATTAACTCACTCAGTACGTAGTCTGGATATCGGACTGGATGTATAAATAGCGTATAGCAGATAGCGTTTAGTAAAAAATATATGGGAAGAGTTAAAATCAAGGGAAAAACGGGGTTTTCAGTACTGGAAATGCTGAGGCGGTACAAAACCCAATGGGTCAGCGTAGAAGCAATTCAGATTACTCTGGATATGTCGCCAGAGCAAATCCATCGCCACATAGAAGCCTTGCGCGAGATGGGTTATGAAATCGAAGGGATCCCGGTTCGCGGCTTTCGTCTGGCGGGACATCCCAAGATCTTGAGTTCGGAGTTGATCGAGTACGGTCTGGGCGCCGAGAGGATCGGTAAAAGCGTATTAGTCTATGACAGCACCGAGAGCACGAATGACGTCGCATGGCAGTACTCCAGCGAAGCAGGGTATGACGGTTTATCGGTATTTGCCGAGTATCAGCGATCCGGTCGGGGTAGAATGGGTCGAACTTGGTCGGCCCCAAAGGGCAGCAGTATCTTGTGCTCCGTCCTATTGCAAAACGAGCCGCACATCCCGGCGTCTGCTCTCGCTTTACTGGCGGGTTTGGCAACGGCCATGACCCTGGAAAAGCATATCGAATCCCGTATGCAGATCCGTTGGCCTAATGACGTAATTCTTGCCGGTCGTAAAGTCGCCGGAACGATCGTAGAATCGCGGTCAAGCACTATCGGCAACGCTTATGTAATCGGGATCGGTATCAACTGCAGTCAGAGGGGACAAGATTTTCCGAACGAACTACGCGAAACGGCGACATCACTGTGGCAGGTATCCGGCCGAGAAATCGACCGTTTGAGCCTGGCGCAAGAGTTGTTACGGCAGTTGGATTACTGGATATCAGTATTGAAAACCGCCGGCCCCCATGACCTTCATACGGAATGGTCGTTGCGGTGCGATGACATAGGGCGTCGTATCACCGTGGCCAGCAACCGGCAAACCTTTTGCGGACGAGTCATGGACGTGAATCCGGAACAAGGACTGTTGCTCCGGCTTGATAGCGGTCCGATCAAAATATTCGACGGCGCGACGACCACGGTCCTTGCGCATAGCTGATAGCGGAACAACAGATCTCGGATAGCACCCGGGTTTTTATCGCATGAAGCCGCGACACCTGAATGTAAGCATCTCCCCCTCCTAGCGGAGGGGGCTTTCCATTCTAAGAAAGCCGGTCGTCGTAGGCCCGATAAGCAATTCATATCTTCATATCCTCCCAGGTATTCGGACGTGCCCAAGAAACGAAAAAAAATCGAGGGATATATTCCAACCGTCTTGCCCATCGCCCAAACCAGGATACATCAAACGATACATTCGTCAATTTCACTATAAAGACAACTTAAACTCCTCCGGCGAAACGAATGTACCGATTAGGCAAAACGGAGCGAGCTGGGAAGAGGGAAAAAAGGAGTCGGTTTTTTTGACCGGGGGGTGATTGTTTTTTACATTTGTTAGTAGGTTACATCACAATCCAACAGGGCGGCGGTTTCGCGTCCGTTGGGCCGTTACAAGAAAGTTGATTTAGCCAAAGTGGGATACAAAGCGAACCGATATTAAGGAATGTTACTCAAGAATATACCGCCCGGAAGGAAATACAGGCAGGAGCCTACAAATCGGGTTTTTGGAGAAAGAGAGGTGAATTCGTCCCAAACAAACGCTAACGTCCTGAACGACGTCGAGGCAGCAGGGGAACCAGAAAGACAAGGGTAAATTGTGTAGAGTAGTAAATGTAGTTGTGTACAAGTAAACAGGAATTCAACATTTTGTGTCCACAGGGCACAGGAGGGCAAGAAAGTATGAAAGCTCGAACAAGTGGTTTTACGCTAATTGAAATTTTGATCGTGGTGATCATATTGGGGATATTGGCGGCGATCGTGATCCCGCAGTTCACGGAAGCCTCCAGTGAAGCCCGGGAATCGACGCTGGTCAGCAATCTGCATACGCTTCGGAGTCAGATTGGTCTGTATAAGGTACAGCACAATGACGTCCTTCCGGGCGATACGGATGCCGACGGCGTTCCGGACGACGCGGCCAATTTTGAAGCCGACCTGATCGGTCAGACGGACGTGGATGGCGCCGTAGGAACGGATTTTGGTCCTTATATGCAAAATGTGCCTGACAATCCGTTCATCACCGCGGCCGGCACGGCGATGTTCTCCATCGGCACCGGCGCTCCCCCGGCGGATAACAGTTCTCACTGGTACGTCGATGATGCCACCGGCAACATTTGGGCGAACGATGATGAAGCTACCCCGGACGGTATCAACCATAGCGATCTGTAAGGTCAAACCGAAACCGGTAGTGGTACAGAAGTATTGTAAGTAGGAACGTTAAGCCCGGTGACGGTTTTGTGATAAGACCCGTTACCGGGCTTTGATTTTTACACTAAGCGGAATCCATGGGGAAAGAAAATCCCATAGAAATAAAGGACAAGCGTGATCATGAGAACACAGACCCAATTACACAAAGAACAGATTTCGGCGCGGTCAGGCAAGTCCGGTTTTACCCTCATCGAAATATTGATCGTGGTAGTGCTGTTAGGGATCATGGCGGCAATGGTGATCCCGAAATTTTCCAATGCGGCCGCGGAATCGCGTGAGAACATGTTGCTGGAGGACCTGCGGATACTGAAGGCGCAAGTCGGCGTGTATCGGGCTCAACATTGGGATGTCCCCCCCGGCTATGCCGACGGGGATACCAGCAATGCACCGACGGAAGCGGATTTTGTGGCCCAACTCACACTCTTCACCGATGAGAACGGCGCGACCAATGCGGTTCAGACGGACCAGTTCAAGTACGGCCCCTACATGCGTGAGATACCGGACAATCCGATAAATGGTCTGTCCAGCGTAGAGATCATCCCCGATGGAGGGGCGTTACCGGGTGTGGGCGATGACAGTCATGGCTGGATATATCGACCGGAAGATTTGACCGTGCTAAACGACGCCGCGGGCACCGACAGCAACGGGGAAGATTATTACAATTATTAAAAGCCGACCGAACCGGTTGCCGATAGATAGCGTACCGAACCAAGAGAAAGCGGTATAATCACAATAGTAAAGTTTAGATACAAGAGCTATCCAGAATCAGGCGACCGGTTCCTTTGATAGAAATGTAGGAGAGAACAGATGAAAGTTACAGTGGACGGCTATACACGCATCCTGCTCAGCGTCATTACGGTCTTGTTAACAGTACTGGCAGCGGGGATGTGGTGCGAGACACCGCGAGCGGTATCCTCGGCAAGTGCGCAGGGCATACCGGACTCGGGCAAGCAATTAGATGAGATTTCGCAAAAGCTGAGCAGTATCGACAAGTCGATAGCGGAACTGCAAAAAGTTCTGGTGTCGGGCTCGGTGAAGGTCCAGGTGGTAGAGACGAAGGCCACGAAACCGCACACGGCGAAACCCGCACTTAAGGTTCCCGTGTTAAAGTAAGGAATTTATGGATTACAGAAACCAAGCCAAATCGCAACGTGGATTCACGCTGGTGGAAGTGTTGATGGTCCTGTTGATCCTGGGGATCGCGGCCACCATAGTGATCCCGATGATTAATGACACCAGCGACCTGCAGGTGACCTCGGCGGCCCGTCAGATTGCCTCCACCTTGTTGTATGCGCAAACCGCCTCCATATCCAGTCAACAGCAGTATCAGGTCGTATTTGATACCGGCGCCAACAGCTATGAAGTGCAGGATTCGCTGGGCAATGTGATCGTGGATCCGGTGGCGGGCAGTCCGTATCAGATTGCATATCCGAATGATCGGCGTACTCAAAACGTCTCCATAGACACAGCCAACTTCGACGGAAGCAACACGGTATGGTTTGATCGTCTGGGCGCGCCGTACGGGGGCACGATCAGCGCCAGCCCCCCTCCTTTAAGTACGGGTCAAGTCGAGGTGCGCGTGAAGGATAAAACGATGACGATTACCGTAGAGCCGGTAACCGGTCGCATCACTATTCAATGATCGAAATATCACAACAATCCAGACCATGCTGACAGAGGAAAATGCATATCTTCTGGAATGACGAATGACGAAAATCGAATGACGAGACAATGACGAATAACCGAAGTACTCGTTCCTCAATAACTCCGTAGGCAAGGATGGCGGATGTGAGATACCGATGTTAGGGATACGCACAAAATGGGTCAGTCCGATCGGATTGGATATCGGTCATGATTCCATCAAAATGCTACAACTGGAACGTATGAAATCCCAACTCCGGGTGCGGGGTTCGGCCAAAGTGCGATTTCCAGAGGCCCTTCGGAATCGGGACGACGGCGGATATCGCCGCTATCATTATCTCGTCGATTCTATCAAGCAAATGTGGAAAAGCGGCACCTTCAAAGGCCGGGACGTCATACTAGGATTACCCCAACAGTCCTATGACATAAGCTATCTGTGCCTCCCCGCCACTATCCCGCAGAATCATCCCTCTTTTATACAGCGGGCGCAAGAACAACTCGGTCTGTCGGACGAAACCAGTCGAATCGAACCCTTTCCGTCGGGGCAAGTTCGGGAAGGCAATGCGTTATTGCATCAATACGTAGTATTCGGGATGAACGATCAATCCTGGCTGGAACAGCGAATGATGCTGGAAGATAACCATTTCCATTCCATCAGTGCCGATCCGATTCCCTGTGCGTTCTACCGCCATATAATCCAATCTCATTCAGACGAGCCATATCGGAATCGAACCGTTGTAGGGGTGGACATCGGCGGCTCCACTTCCACGGTCATTATCTTTAACGATAAAAATTTACATTGGGTTCGACACGTCAAAATCGGCGGCGAAGACTGGACAAAGCCGATTGTCAAAAAATTACAGCTTTCCAGGGACGAAGCCTTTCAGTTGCGGATGCGGTCTTTCCCCGATACCAACAAGCGCCTGAAAGACGAGAGGTCGAACTCCGGTCGGGATCAGGTGGATCGGGTCCTACAAGATATCATACGAGAGCCAGTGGAAGAACTGGCTCAAGAGATACAATTGGGTTTGGATTATTACGGCCAGCGTTATCAGTCAGAACAACCGCGCGAGATATTGGTTTTTGGGGGCGAAGCGGGCTGTCCAATAGTGCTGGGCCTGCTGGAGCGAATCCTGAAAATGAAAGTGAATATGGGACGTTGTTTCCAAGGAATATCACTGGAATCAAGTGACCTTGAGCGGGTAAGCGAGAGTCCGTATAGTGAATGGTCCACCGCGATAGGTCTATGTCTAAAGCCCCAAAGCGTCCAGCGAATCTCGGTGCCGGCATGAAAGAAGGATTCGAAGCAGAGAGTGAAAAAACAGGGCCTACCGGGCAAGTAAACGTTCAGATGAAGCTAAGTAAGGTCGATATATAGAGCAGGAATAAGCAGTTTTATCAGAAGTAAGTGTAGTACAGGAGAAAAACTATGAACTGGTGGAAACGAATTCTGATCAGCACGGCAATTATTGTAAGTATCGTCGGATTCAATCCTAGGATCTACGGGCAGGAGGCGATGGCGGAGACGGCCGCAGCAAGCGCGGGAACGGAAGCCCCCATGGCGCCGGAGACGCCGGCAGTCCCGACGGTGGCGGATATTACTCCGGAAGGGGTATTTCCTACCATCGCTCTTAAAGGCGATATCACAGAATTCCTTAAAATTCTGGGCAAGGCCAGTCAGAAAAATATAATTCCCTCGCAACAAGTGCGTGGGATGGTGGAAGTGAATATGTTTGACGTTACGTTCAAGGAAGCCCTGGATGCGGTACTGGCCGCCAACGGATATGCTTACGTGGAAAAAGGACCGTTCATCTTCGTCTATACGCAAAAGGAATACGACGCCATGCAGGAAGCGGCTCGTCATGTTGAGGTGAAGGTGTATCAACTGAGTTACATCCCCGCACAGGATGTCGCCGCCTTGATCAAGCCCTTGACCAGTAAGAACGGCGTGATCACGATGTCGCCCGAATCCGGGAAACCGGAGGAGTTATCCGGCGACAAATGGGCCGGCGACAATTATATCATCGTGCAGGATTATCCGGAGAACCTCGAACAGGTCGGCAAGTTGATCGCCAACATAGATAAACGTCCGCCGCAGGTGTTGATTGAGGCGACGATCCTGACAGCAACGCTGGGCGATACCAACCAGATGGGGATCGACCTATTTTACGCCGGCGGGGTAAACCTGGATTTTGTCAACAACGAGGGCGATCTCATGGTGACGAGCGATGCCCATGACGACCAGGGCCTTCGCACCGACTTCGCCGGGAACGTGAGCAGCGGCGGTCTCAAGATCGGCATTACGGATAATAATGTGGGCGTGTTGATCCGAGCATTGGAAAGCGTTACGGACATAATGACGTTGGGCAATCCGAAAATACTGACGTTGAATCGACAGCAAGGAAAAGTCATCGTGGGTAATCGGGACGGTTACGTTACCACACAAGTATCGCAAACGACGACGACCCAAACGGTAGAGTTTCTGGAAACCGGAACGCAGTTGACCTTTCGGCCGTTTGTGATGAATGACGGCTATATTCGCATGGAACTGAATCCCAAAGACAGTGACGGCGGCGTCGAGGTAACGGGAGAATTTACCCTGCCGTCAGAAAGCACCGCGGAAGTAACCACCAATGTTCTGGTCAAAGACGGTTATACCATCGTGGTGGGAGGCTTATTCCGAGATAAGACGTCGTTGTCTCGTTCGCAGATCCCCTTCCTGGGCAGCCTACCTATTCTGGGTCCGGTATTCAGCAGTACCAGTGACGTTACGGAACGTGAAGAGGTGATCTTTTTGATCACACCGCATATTGTAAAGGAAGAAGTGGATTATGCCGCCGGTGAGCGAGTCCTTCAGGAATGCTTTGTAATGCGAAACGCGGCCCGGGATGGTTTGCAATGGCATGGCCGGGACAGTTTAGCCGCCGCGTACTATAACTGTGCGAAAAAACAACAGGCGGCGGGCCATCTTGACAAGGCGCTCTGGAATGCCAAACTCGCTACCCATATTTGTCCCATGTTCGTCGATGCGTTTACCCTGCGAGACCAGTTGCAGGGCCAGACGATCTACCGCGGAGAGATCGGCAGCATGCACAGCTTCATGAGACAATTGATCGAAGCGGAAAACAAATAAAACGAATCGATCCTTCGAAAATACTAAACGAAGAAGTCGCGTCCGGCGGCCTCGGTCACAAACAAGAACCGCGGTCGCCGGATTTCGACTTTCTTCCACGCGAGAGCGCAAAGCCGGGTTTTGTGATTCAATCCGGCTTCCTGATTAAAACCTGACCCTGGAACACTGGAAAAAAGCCCAACCTTCGGAGGTAAATCATGAGGCAAGCCGTACAATGGATCCTGATACTACTGTTCGCCAGCGTTTTGTTACCCGCCGGGTGTGTAAACCAGCATCAAAAAAATAAAGAGGAGGCGATGGCGCGTTGGCAGGGCGCCCGCGCCCACATCGAAACGGATATGGCGCGCAATCAGTTGGAATCGGGGGAATTGAAAAAAGCCGCCATTACGGCCCAAAACATCATCGCCAACAAGCCGGATTATGTTCCCGCCTATATGGTATTGGGACAAGTATATCTCGAGCAAGATCGCCTCAGTAAAGCGAAAGAAATATTTGCTCGTTGTCTGCAAATGGATCCCAAGCTGGCTGAGGCGTACTATTTCCAGGGGATTATCCATGAACGATGGAATCAAATGGACCTGGCGTTTGAGAACTTTCAAAACGCCTGGCAGAACAAAAGCGATTCAATTCCATACTTTCTGGCCATGGTCGAGACTAAAGCCCTCCAAGGACAGTACCAACAAGCTCTCACCCTTCTGACGGAACATATGTCCACCATGGATCGTGATGCGATGTTATATTTAACGGCAGGCAATCTGCTGACCAGCCTGAATCGTTATGAGGAAGCGCTGGATATGTTCACCGAAGCGAACCGTATCAGCCCGGATAAAACGCCGATTAAAGAAGCGCTGGCGTTTGCACTGTATCGCGTAGGGCGCAGTAAAGAAGCCTTGGCGCTATTCCAGGAACTCGCGAAAGGTCCGAGCCCCGAAGGAAAGCAGGATCCATGGATCTATGAATTAGCAATGGGCGATTGTTATATGTCCTTACAACAGTTACTCCAGGCGCAGCGGTGCTTTGTAACGGTCACGGAACGAGATCCGCTGAATCCGAAAGCCTGGAAACGCCTGGCCCAGGCTCAATTGGCGCGTAACCTGTTGGACCCGGCAAACCAATCCGCCGAGCGGGCCCTGTCGCTCCAACCCCACGATCCCGAGGCCCTAATGGTACAGGGTTACGTAGCGATGAAAAAAAATAATTACCAGGAAGGACAAACCATTTTTCAACAGGTAATAAAGTTAGAAGAACACAATGGTTTGGCTTACTGCCTGTTGGGACAATGTCTTCAGGCGGAGGGGAAACGTTCCGAAGCATTGGTATGTTATAGAGAAGCATTGAAGATAAATCCCGAAGACAGCTTGGCGCACAAACTCATGGCCAAGATCAAAAATAATGAATTAAGCTCCGAAGAGCCAGTGAAAGAATTTTAGCTTTCCGTTTTTAGGAGAAAGGCCCCCTCGTATGGGATCGGAGGGTACAAGCTGATCCGATACGATTCAACAAGCCAAAGGAGGCGGGAGAACGGTGGGAGTTGCTCGGCGTTTGATACTGGTCTTAGTGGTCCTGACCGCCCTGGGCGGCAGCGTCGCCTATTTCACCACGGAAATGGGCCTGACCGGATCCGCGCATCCGATGCGGCATTTGGGCCAGATCGTCTTTGGTCTCATGGCTGGTTTAAGTATCCTTCTGGCGGTGCTGATCTGGCAGAATCTATCCCGTTCCTATCGAAACATTCGTCACCAATTGCAACAATTTGAAGCGGAAGAGAAAATCGGCCTGATTATGATTGATGAACGAGACGAGTTGTCTGATTTAGTGGCCTGCATCAATCAATATCTCACGGGGATCAAATCCCGGCTCCAGAAGAACCGTCTCCAGAATAAAGAATTGGAAATCCAGGCGCGTGTGGCCGAAGCCGAACGGCGACAGACCGAAGCCATGATTTTCAGCATCTCCGAGGCGGTGTTGGTGACGGATAAATTCGATGAATTACTGATGGCCAATCCGGCAGCGGAAAAACTATTCGGTTTTCATTGGCAAGACAGTTACCGTCAACCGGTCGCGGAAATGATCCAGGATGAAGACCTTTTGAACCTGATCCGTCATACGCGTCAAAATAAAAGCAGCAAACTTACTCGCTTGCTGGAGCGGGCCGATCCGGAGCAAAATAAAACGCTGAGTTTAAAAGTATTATTGTCGTGCGTGTCGGATACGGAACAGGAAGAGAT
>CAZNQT010000072.1:0-13088 GCA_964574885.1 uncultured Pirellulales bacterium | reverse complement strand
TGAACGGTTTCCGTCGAACCATCGTGTCGTATGTATTCAATGTGAACGGGGAGTATGCCTGTACGCGAACGGAAGTTCGGCTGAAACAGCGTAACTGGCGAGATCGGTATGCATACTTCAGCAAGGTGGAGGTATGGTTTGATCAGGGAGCGGAAGCGAGCCTGGAGGCGAACATCGCGGCCATGGAGGACGTATATCAGAAAGTACTACCCGTGTTATATTCGGAACATTGGCCCGATTGGGAGGCGGCATGCCGACATAACCAAAAATAACTAAATCAGTACAAAGGTACCCTATTCAGACAGGATACGATGATTTACAGGATTAAGAGCGCAAGACAAATGAGGAAGTGAGGAGCGACAATTCGTATGGCAAGAAAACGAAAGCGTTTGAATACGAAATTATTAACGGCCTTAGGTCTGGTGGCCATGGGGACCGTGATTATAGGGATTTTTCTAGCCAGTAAATACTATTTTAAGGATCCGTGGCCTTATATTGAGCAGGCCCGCGCGTACCGAGCCGAAGCGGAGCACCAATCAAAACCGGACCTCACCGCGCCCTACGAGGAAACCGATCCGGAAAAAGCCTTTGCCCTCCTGACGCAGGAGATGCAGGAAGATTGGGAAACGAATTGGAAGAAAGTCGTGGATGAATATATACGTGCGATCCCCAATTCGGGTCGAGACGAACATGCTCGGATCGTGGCCTGGACCGAGATGGCCGAGGTGTATAAACAACATCGGCGTTACCAGAGGGCCCGCTCCGTCTGGGACCAGATCCTGAAGCTGGATGCGAACCACTATGAGACGAAGCGAGACCAAGCGGAATTTTTATACGATTATGTTCGGTATTCCGACTCACAATCCTCGTCTTTATGGGATCAAGTCAGTAAAAATGCCGATGATCTAATTCGGCTGAAACCAGACGATCCCTACGGTTTCAACATGAAGGCCCATGCCTTGCTGAGGTTAGAGGAAATCGGGGCTTCGACGGATCGCGACAAGACGTGGCAGGAAGTGGAAGACCTCATTGAAACGAGTTTACGAAAAGACGAAAACAACGTGCGGGCGTATCGGCTGCAGGCGATATTGGCGATCAACCGGGCGAAGGCAACCAATGTGGAAACCACCATGGCGGAAGCGGCCCAGAACGCCGAATCGCTACTGCGAAAAGCGATCAGACTCAATCCGGACGATCCGCAAGCCTATCTCAATTTGTATGAGAAATTTCTCCTAGGACGATATTATCAGAAAAAACGCCACTTAGTCACCCTAACCCTTTTAGCCGAATATAATCAGGAGGATCAAAAGCAATTATTAGCCGAATATAAACAGGGTTTAAAACAATTACAGGAAGAGATTCGCAAAACCGTGCAAGAACTGGATGCCTGTATTACCGACAAGTTTTCCCAGAACGGTCTCTTCTATGTTGTCAAGTCTCAGATGATACAGCAGGACATTCACGATACGAGTGAAAACGGCCCGATCATCGAAACGCTACAAAAAGCGATCCAGTGTCCGGATACGGAACCGTCCTGGTATCTCTTGCTTGCGGAGCAATATCGGAGTCGGGGAGACGATACGTTCGGTGCGGGGGAAAAGGAGGACCTGACAGCCGCCAATAGGTATCTTCGTCGGGGCATCTATCATCAAGTGTACATAGTGCCGGAACATGAGATCGGCAGTCCGAAAGTAGAGAAGTATGAAAAATCACGAATTCTTATGATGCGTCAATTAATCAACGTGAGCGCCCGTCTTTCTCGTTTAAGTTCCGAGACACAGGCGAAACAGGAGTATATGGCCCAAGCGAAACAGGCGTATCAATATATTCGCGATAAAGTGGGTAAGGATAATATTGACTCTAAGATAGCGTTAGGCGAGATCGCGTATGCGGCGGGGAACGCCACGGAGGCCTTGAAGGAATTGTATCAAGCGGATCAGATGCAAAAAGCCAGCGGTCGTCAGAATGCGTACTTGAAACAAAAACTGTTTCGTATTCTGCGCGATACCGGTCACGCCATGATGTCGATATGGTATGCGAAACAAATGTGGCAGCAGGGGCTACGGTCGAGACGAGATTTTGTCGAGTACGCCGAGGCCGATGCCTCCTATCCGGATCCGAATTCTCTCCTCCATTTGATTGACACCATCAACTATCATGATAAGCTGTGGGGAACCCATTATCGCTATCGTGACCAAATTCAAGTCGATAAGGCTCGGGCGTTAGTGCAATTGAATCGCCGAGACGAAGCTCGTGCGGTTCTGAAAGCTATCCCCGGGAGCAGCGAGCGATTAGACTATCTCCGTGCGGCGACCCAAGCGAAGGTTACGGATCGTCTGGCGGCCCTGTCGAAATTCGTCGAGGCCCATCCGGACCACGAGGAAGCCGTGCATTCTTTGCTGAGCTATTACCTGCGTCTGGGCCGGGAGGATAAAAGTTATTATCAAGCCGCCCGCGAGCAGGTCGAAAAGTTACTTAAGACAAATACGAATCAGACCCTTTATTTAACGGAAATGCAACGGTTACTGTCCGAGGAGGATCCGGGTCAGGTTTCGCCCGCCCGTTGGGACGAAATTGTCGAGCAATCCATTCAAACCACCAAGTCAGGATTTGACCAAAGATTAGCGCTGGGCCAGTTTTATCACCGTAAGGCAAGACAGGCGGTCGTTCGTGATGAGAAGGACCTGGCCCAGCAGTATTGGCGTAAAGCGGAAGAATATTTTGAGGCGGGGGCCCAGATGCGTCCGGGAAATCTGGAATGCATTCAAGGTCAGTTTGATATTGCCTTACAGACGCACAGCCCGTCGAAGGCGAAACAGATCATCGAACAGCTTCGTCAAAAAGAGTCTCCGGAAACATCGCTGTATGAGGGGCTGTTATACATCAGTCAGAAGCAATGGGTGGAGGCGAGCAATCAGCTCCAGAAATATTTAGAGGAACGTCCGGTTTCCCTCGTAGGGCATTTAGCCCTCGCCCAGGCTTATCAAGCCTTGGGCCGGTGGGAGGACGCTATGGAAGAAGCGCAATTGGCCTGGATTCATGATGTAAATAACGTAAACACCATGCGGCTTTTGATGGCATTGTATCATAGACGAAATCAGCAGATAGCGAGCAAAGAGGGTTGGGAGAAACTGGACTCGCAGTATATTTTCGACGTCATAAATATGATCGAGCGGATTATCAAAGCAAATCCGGGTGATCCGGACGCCGTAGCACTTCAAATTATCTATTATCCGTTAGCGATTCGGTACAAGTTGAATCAGTTGCGAGTTTCCAGCCAAATGACGCCGGAGGAGAAGGCGCAAGATTTAGAGAAGATCGCCAAGCAACAGAAAATCGTCGAAAACATATGTCGAAGACAGATCCAGGAAAATTCTCAGGATCCCCGGCGATGGCTCCAGTTGGCACAGGTCGATAATCAATATTATCAGGCCGTATGGGAACCCAAGGAGAAACAAAGGGCGCTACAGCAAACGGAACAAGTATTTAAGGATGCTTTGGCGGCGAATCCCACCTCGACGGAATTGGTCGGTTATTATGCCTCGTATTTGATCGAGACCGGTCGTCTCGGGGAGGCGGAGAAGGTTCTTCTAAAGACGATAGACAAGACCACGGGAGCGGACCAGCGCGAGGTGAGGATTCAACTGGGCCGGTTGTATTCAATGTATGAGTTCAAGTATCCGCAGGCCCAGGAACAGTTTGAAAAGGTATTGCAGGAAGACGAATACAACCACAGCGCGACGATGCTGCTGGCCGGTTTGTTTGTCAAGCAAAAGAAAATCGATGAAGCACAACAACTCTATGAGAAACTGCGCAAGCATAAGAATGATCCTCTGGTGATGAGTTGGGAGATTTATTTATTACTGAATGCCGGTCGTCTGGAGGAAGCGGAAACGTTAGTGAAGCAAATGGAGCAGGACTTTCCTCAGCAGGCGGAAGAACATTTGATCCGGGGGAATCTGGATATCTATAAGGCCCAATACCCGGAGGCGGTGAAGTATGTGGACCACATATTGGAAAAAAATCCCGCCAAACCGGTTCGGATCCAAGCGTTATTGTTGAAGGGTAAAGCGTTGTACTATATCGGCAGATACAACGACGCGGAAGACACCCTGATGCAATTACGCGGTTTGGTACCGGAATCCTCCAATATCGGCCGCTTACAGTTGGCCAATGTCTATTGGGCGAAACGCGATTCCCGCCGCGCGGTCCAGGAATTGGAGACGGCATGGAAGCTGGAGCCGGGCTCCTCGGAAATCCAAACGGCGTTGCTGAACCGGCTGAAACAATTACACGATTGGCATCGGCTGGAACAAATGTATCTCGAGTTAATGCGTCGTTTTCCGCAATCGGAAAAAATCTATTACGAAGCCGCCACGGTCATGCAGAAGCAGGCCGGAGAACAATTCCGCGCCCAGGAGAATTTGAATGCCCAAGTCAATTACAACAAGGCCTTATCCTGGATGCAGGCGGCTTTGAAGCTAAGCACGCAGTCCGGCGTGCAAGTGCGTCGGATCTCTCTGGCGATGATGAATCTGTATGTGGAAGTGGGCAATTTTTATCGGCTAGCCAATACCACAGCCACAGCGCAAACGTTATATCAATCGGCTTTGAAGTTAGCGAACCAGATGCTCGGCAAACATCCTGACGATCCCGAGATCCTGGTAGTCCAAGCGGAGGCGTATTATGGTTTAGGGCGTCGGCAGGAAGCCTTGCAGCAATTTGAGAAGTCGTTACAACAGGTCGGAGACAATCCTGCCCTAAGCACATTGATCCTGGAGCGTGCCCCGCGCGTGGGGACGCTTGACGATATCATTAACTGGTCGAAGCGAAAATTAGCCGAACGACCGGATTGGTTGATTCTTCACCTGCTCTTAGCGAAAATGTATCTCCAGAAAGGTCAGTTGGCGAACCAGATTCAAGAACTGGAAACGGCCCGCACTCAGACCACGAAACCACAAGTACTAAGCATGATTGACCAGAGCCTGGCCGTATCGTATATCCGGGAAAATCAACCTGATAACGCGATTCAAGTGTATCAACGATTATTGGCGTTAAATCCGAATAATGTCGGTGTGCTCAATAATCTAGCCTATTTAAAGATGAATCAGCCGGGCCAGGAGGCCGAAGCCGTCAAACTAGCGGAGCGCGCCTATAAAATATCTCCGGATAATGCCGACATTATGGACACCTACGCGGGAACGTTAATCCAGCAAAATACTCCAGAATCCTATCGCAACGCGGAGGGGATCCTGCTTCGAGCGATTCAGCAAAAAGACCGCGAAGGGGTTGACATCCCCGCCGGTTTATATGTTCATCTGGGTCAGACGCTTCTCGGTCTCGGTCGTCCGACCGAGGCCGCAGCGCAACTGGATTTAGCAGAGGAGCGGATCCAAGCAGGAACGGTTTTTGAGGATGTGAACGTTTTAAAGGCAAAGATTCGGGAAGCCCGAGCGAAATTGCAACAAGCCAAATAGATAGTAGTATTGGGAAAGGTACGTTTATACTTTATGAGAGAGGATGTAACCGTGACTCGACAAATGTCATTACCCGCAGGCAGTAGTAGTAGTATGACCCTTCGGCGTCCCGGGGTGCAGGCGGCCCCCGGCGGCTTCGGATTTACGTTCCGCGACGTGATTCACATCTTGCGTCGCCGGCTTTGGTGGATCATCATTATCACCATAGCGACCACCGGGCTGGCCATCGGCGCCTGTTACCTGTTGCGCAAGCATCGTCCGATGTACACTTCGACAGGGATGGTGACCTGCGTGGTGCCCATTCAGAAGGATTTGCTGCGCGGATTTAACCCAATCCCGAGCAAGGATTTGATCGCCCTGGAGACCGCCAACGAGGCGTCCTATCTGACGAGCGAGGCCTTTTTAAATGGCGTATTAGCCCGGGCGGATTTCCAGAGCAGCGATTGGGCTAAAAACCGAAAGAAACTCAAAACTCGTCTGGAAGATTTGCAGCATTCCTTTTCGGCCCGGGCCCGGCGGGGCACCAAATATGTCATCGTCCAGATGTCCGCCCGGAAAGGAGAAGAAGCGAAAAAAATACTGGATATCATATTAGAGGAATATAAAACCAAGCGCATCAATAAGGACGTGAGGAAACTCACCGATGACAGAGCGGCGTTGCAGACTGAAAAAGATAAGATAGATAAGAAAATCTTAAAAAATCGTAATACGCTCGAAAATATGCGTGAGCAGGCGAATGTTCCCAACTGGGATCAGGATCACACTGTCATTTCGGATGAGTTGAATACGATGAATCACGAGAAAATCCTGTTGGAGGCCCAAATCAAAGATATGCTGTTACGTCGTCGGCAGCTTCTGGCCGAGCGGACCACGCAGGGTTATACCAGTACGGTTCAGAGCGCCATCGATCAGGATCCGATCATGCTGGGGTATCGCAGCCAGATTTTAAATTACCAGACGAACCTGGATGGATTGCGAGAACGGTTAGGGGTGGAGCACCAATCCGTCAAACAGGTCCAAAGCCTTATTGAAAGCCTGCGCAAGCAAAGGATGGAACGGGAACAGATGCTTCGACAGCAATATGCGACCGTGGAAGCACAAGCGATCAATAACCGGATCGAATCGCTGCAGGATCAATATAGTGTCGTATTGCAAAAGTTTGAGGAGATTTCCACCCGGCAAAAGGAACTGGATACCAAACGGGCTCGGTATGAAGAGGTAATGCGCGAAGTCGATGATCTTACTCGCACCTCCTTACGTTTTGAAGATCGGATTTCCGCAACGGATGTGGCGAAGGACAATGCGGAAAAGGAACAGGGAGAGATTTATAAAGGTACGGAGCCTAATACGATCAGTTTCCCCCGCTACGGAATATTTGTTCCGGGCGGATTCTTTGTCGGCTTGCTGCTGTCCTTAGGTTTGATCTTTTTGTTAGAATTTTTCGATGATTCGATCAAGACGCCAAGCGATGTCGCTCGGTATTTACAGGCGCCTTTCCTGGGGATGATACCGGAATATGATGAGGAGGACGCGGAGGAGATCGAGTTGGCCAAGGTATGCAGCATTCATCCCCAGGAGATGATCAGCGAGTCCTTCCGTCAGATACGCACAAAACTATATTTCAGCGCCCCGCAGGAAGAGCTCAAGGTGATGTTGATCACCAGCAGCGGCGCCGATTGCGGCAAGACGACGGCGGCCGTGAATTTGGGCATCACCTTTGCTTCCGAAGGCAAACGGGTTTTGCTGGTGGATGCGAATTTCCGTCGAGCCGCCTTAAATCGTTTGTTTCCGATAGAGGCCCCTCCCCGAGGATTAAGCAACGTGTTAGTAGGGCAGGCGTCGGCGGCGGATGTGATCCGCAACACGGGCATTGAAGGACTGGATGTCATGGACGCCGGTCCGGTGCCGCCGAATCCGGCGGTACTATTGAGCAACGAGCGGATGCAAAAGTTACTGGCCAGTCAAAGAGAGTATTACGATCATGTCATTATCGACGGGCCGCCGGCGCTGCTGGTAAGCGACGCCCGGATTCTGGCGGGCCTGGTCGATGGCACGATCCTGGTGGTCCATGCGGGCAACACCTCCCGAGGCGTCGTCGGGCGAATGCAACGCGAACTGAAAACGGATCAGGTCCGGATTCTGGGAGTACTGCTGAACGCCGTTCGTCCGCAAAAGGGCGGATACTTCCGTCAGTCCTATCGCAGCTACTATGATTATATCAATGCGGAGCCGGAGCGGGAACCGGAACCGGTGGCGGCATTACCGAAAACTCCCGATGTCGTCGAAGGAGATATCCCGCCTGCCGACGAATCGTAAACATCTATAAGAACTACGCCCCCGTCGCCAGGCGGGGGATCGATTTCTAAGTTGTTGGAATACAATATCCCTCCCCCGCCTACCAGCGGGGGCTGGTTGATCTCGCCGAAAGCGATTAAGTTCAAGAGGGTAGTATATGGGTAAACGGAGTAAAGCAGGCTCGAAACCACAGACACTCGTAGGCATTATGGGAATGGGGTATGTGGGATTGCCGTTGGCGCGGGCCTTCTGGGACGGGGGAGCGAAGGTCATCGGATTCGACGTCAATCCGGTTTTGGTGAACACCCTGAACAAAAGGAAAAGTCCGATCAAACATATCCCGGATTCCCTGGTACGAGAGATGATGGAATCGAAGCGTTTTCGAGCCACGACGACGATGAGTCAATTGCCAAAGGTGGATTCAATCTTAATATGCGTACCGACGCCGCTGACGGAGAATCGCGAGCCGGATATGCAGTATGTGGAATCCACCTGTCGCATGATCGCCAAATACCTGCGCAAAGGACAAATGGTGATTCTGGAAAGCACCACGTATCCGGGTACGACGCGGGAATTGATGCAGCCGATCCTGGAGAGTTCGGGTTTGAAAGCGGGTCGCGATTTTTACCTGGCCTATTCGCCGGAACGAGAGGATCCCGGCAATCCTAATTTTGAGACCTCGACGATCCCGAAGGTGGTAGGGGGATTGAATCCGGAAAGTTTGAAGCGGGCAGTGGCCCTCTATCAACAGGCGATCAAACAAGTCGTTCCGGTGACTTCGTGCGAGGTAGCGGAAGCATGTAAAATCGTAGAGAACGTGTATCGCTGTGTGAATATAGCGATGGTGAATGAGTTGAAGCTGGTGTTTGAACGTATGGGGATCGATGTCTGGGAGGTGATCCGAGGGGCCAGTACGAAGCCATTTGGGTTTCAGCCGTTTTATCCCGGTCCGGGTCTGGGCGGGCACTGTATTCCGATCGATCCGTTTTACCTGACGTGGAAGGCGCGTCAGTTTGATATGCCGACGCGGTTCATCGAATTGGCCGGCGAGATCAACGTACAGATGCCCTATCAAGTTGTTCATGGGATTCTCAAAGCACTGAGCGACCGCAAAAAAGCCTTACACGGGGCCAAGGTGCTGGTGCTGGGCCTGGCGTATAAGAAGGATATCGACGATATTCGCGAATCCCCCTCGATCGAGTTGATTGAATTATTGTGCGACTACGGCGCCAAGGTGGACTATAACGATCCGTATATACCGCGCACTCACAAACAGCGGGAGCATGATTTACGCATGCAAAGTAAACCGCTGACGGCCCGGATGCTTCAAAGCTATGACGTGGTGCTGATCAGTACGGATCATAGTTGCTATGATTACGATTGGATCGTCCGTAATTCCCAACTGGTCGTGGATACCCGCAATGCGACGTCGAACGTCAAACGCGGCCGCCGCAAAATTGTCAAAGCGTGAAACCGTTTATCGTTTCCCGCGAATGAAACCTCCTATAGAATACCAGAGCACCCTCAAAATTCATTTGGGGGTGTTTGTATAAGATGGAAACCCAGGATCAGAACATGTTGTCCGGCCGGTCGCTGCCGCATAATACGGCATGGGCCGTCGCGGGCAATGTGTGCTTTGCGGGAGGGCGGTTTCTGATCTTTGTGCTGCTCTGGAAGTTTCTGCCCAGCGTGCAGGTAGGCCAGGCGATACTCGCGTTGGCGATCGTGACCCCCTTGTCGTTCTTTTTGAATATGGGATTCCGCCTGATACTCGTAACCGATACGGCCAATCGCTATGCTCCCGGTTCCTGCCTGACAACGCGTTTAGGTAGTAATTTTGTCTTGGCGTTGATATTAGTATCTCTTTGTGTCATGCAAACAGGTAACTGGAGTAAGGAGAAGATGGCCGTCATTCTCCTGGCCGGCGCCGTACGTGCCGTCGAGAGCTGGGCGGATATATATCTGGCCGTTCTGCAAAAGCACGAACGCATGAAATATGTGTCGGTCTCTCAGATCCTGAAGGTTTCGCTGGTTTTGTTGTGTGCGGCGGTGTTCGCCCCGCTGACAAAACAGGCGATCTGGATTTTATTGGGCTGGGCGATTGCGGTTCTCGGGATCAGCTTGTTCTACGACCGGCCCCGGGCGGCACGGTTTGAATTGGTAACGCTTCTCTGGGATAAGCATATCAGTTCCCAATTGATTCGCCTGGGATTTCCGTTGGGGGTGTTTATCACGATCACCAGTTTTAATGAACGAGTTAGTCTCTATTTTATTGAACACGATTGGGGCGATCAGTATGTAGCCTATTTCAGCACATTTTTGGCCTTCATTGCCGGTTTGTCAGCGGTGCAGAACGGCGTGAACCAGGCGATCCTGCCGCGCTTGTCTCATTATTATCAACAGAGCCGTAAGGATTTTATTAAACTTCTCGGTCAGGTCTTATTGCCCTCCTGGGTCGTAATGGGATGTTTTCTGCTCGGGGTATGGTGGCAGAGCGACTTAATCCTGCGAATCGTGGCGAAAGCGGAATACACGCAGTATGCGAATGTCTTTGTGGTGGTGGCCGCCGCGGGGTGTTTGCTGCTGACCGGTATGATCCTGGGCGATGCCGTGGTCGCCTGTCGGCAGTTCAAGAGCCGTATGATCGCTGTGGCGATGGGACTTATCGTCAATATTCTCATCTGTCGGCTTTACATTCCAAAGTACGGCCTGTCTGCCGCGGCCTGGGCGATGGTCATCTCCTCGGCTCTCACGACCCTGACGTGCGGGGTGTTTCTGTGGTGCGCGTTGCGAAAAAAAACGCCTTAAGGTCTTACGAGATAAGCGACTATGGTTTTTTGCTCTCGACCGGAAAAATACCGGTTTCTACTTGTTTAACGACATATTCGCATATATAATAGAGAGACTGTATATTGTTGTTGATTGCTGAGTGAGTGATTCCGGGTTGAGACAGAACCATTTCTGCCCAGGCCAGTCTTTCTCAATCGCCTCTCCAACGATTGATGGTATGAGAGGCTCTTTCCCCTAAATACGATGAGGGAAAGAGTAGGTGAATGGATTTCTTTTGGGAGACAAATATGGGTAAGAAATTGTATGTCGGAAACTTGAGGCCGGACGTGGATGAAACAAAATTGCAGGAATGGTTTTCTGCCTTCGGCGCCGTGGTGAGTGCCAACGTAGTCAAAGATCGTATGACCGGCGAGGGCAGGGGATTTGGCTTCGTGGAAATGGAAAATGCGGAGGAAGCCGAGGCGGCTAAGACGGGTCTGGATGGCCAGGAACGCGACGGTCAGTCTCTCAAAGTCAATGACGCCAAATCCAAACCGCCGCGCCGCGGAGGCGGAGGTTATGGGGGGCAACGCCGAGGAGGGGGCGGCTATGGAGGGGGACGACGGGAGGGACGCGGTCCCAGAGGATATTAATCCCTCTGGCGAACTCTGATGGATACCTGCTTGTTTGATGGTTATAGATAGGCGGGCCTTGAAACGAATGGGAAAGGATAATCATGCAGAAAAAAACTGTTTTCATCTTGATATCGATAATTATGGTTGGATTGGCCTGGTGGAGTTTTGCGCAAACGTCTTCTCCAACCAGTCCGGCTGGAAACGCTGCGGCGGAACCCAAGGGTAGCGCCCCGGCGGCAGATAGCGTCGCCGTTACCGTTAACGGCAAGAAAATAATGGAAAGCGAGATTAATTCTCGCTTTGAGGCTTTAGTTAACCGACCCGGCCAGAAACCTATGTCGCCCCAGCAGCAAATGATGTTACGGGCAATGTATCGGCAGCAAATTCTGGATTCTCTCATTGATGCTTTGTTGATGAAACAGGACTGCCAAAAAACCAAGATTACCGTTACCGAAAAGGACATCAATCAGCGACTGGATGAGATGGTGCAGCAGGTTCTCACGCGCAGCAAAATGACCCGCGCAGAACTCGATCAGCGCATGAAGGCCCAGAGCGGCAAGTCGCTGGAGGAGACTTTAGCCCAACTGAAAACCGAACCGGCCTTTATCGAATCGATTCTCACGGAGAAGGTTTTGCAGAAGAAGTACGGTCCGGAATTGATCGTCAAGGAATCGGAGATCAAGAAATTCTACGATGACAATCGGGATACCCGTTTCCAGGAGCCGAATATGGTGCGCGCCAGTCATATTCTCATTGACACTCGCAAACTCAAGACCGATGAGGAAAAACAGGCCGCGAAAAAGAAAGCCCAGGACATCCTGAAAAAAGCCCAGGACAAGGATGCGGATTTCGCCGCCCTGGCCAAACAGTATTCCGAAGGTCCCTCCGCACCGAAAGGCGGGGATTTGAATTTCTTCCCGCGTAAAGGTCGAGGGGCGATGGTCGAGGAGTTCGGGGCGGCGGCGTTTAGCTTGCAGCCCGGACAGGTGTACCCCTCTGTGGTGGATACGCAATTCGGTCATCATATTATCAAGGTGACCGATCGCAAAGCGTCACGAGTAATCCCCTTCGACGAGGTGAAGGCCGAGATTCGAGAGAACTTGGAAAATAACAAACGGCGCGAGGCGCAAAAGAAATATATCGCCGCCCTCAAGGCCAAAGCCACCATCGTTTATCCACCGGGAAAAGAACCTAAATCCCCGAAAATGCCTCCCATGGGCCCCGGCAAATCGGCGCCCGCTCCCAAGCCAGCGCCAAAATAAACGGTTCGGGCTATGAGCCCCGTTTTATTCGTTACGATCGCAAAGGTGGCGGCTCTACTGCCTTTGAAAATAACGGCCGGCATGCTTACGCTTAGTGCAAGCATGCCGGTTTTTTTATGAGTATCGGTACGGACATGTACGCTTACCGATTTCGAGGATCTTGCAAGATGTGCGGTTTTATTTCAACGCGATGACACAAAGTTGCATGTCAGGCTGTGCAATGACGTCCTAGACAATAGTGCGCCTGCTTCCCATCACCGGATTTTACCTCCGTCCTTCCAGCAAGCCGCATAATTTCAGCAACCGGCATAACGTCTTCGGCGGACCCTGTAATCCCCGGATAAATAATTCTTTCCCGCTCCGCTTCTGGTTGTATTTGAGTTTGAGTAAACTCGCTAAACCTTTGGTGGTAACTTCTCGTACGTTCGATAGATCAAGGATGATTTTGTGCGAAGGAATCGACTGCAACGACGTTTTGTATCGTTCAATCTCCGCAGAATCAATAATCGGTTCGGAGTAGGGAAGTATCACGGCCTCTGTTTTCACCTCGTAAGCCGAAGTATCCGCCGCGTCGCTCATCTCTACATTCCGATTTTCCATGATTATTCTTCCCTGTTAGGAAAACGGACAGGCGCCCGTCGGACTGGAAC
>CAZNQT010000071.1:0-13109 GCA_964574885.1 uncultured Pirellulales bacterium | reverse complement strand
TATCAGTGGCGTTGACTTCGTCAATGCGCCAATAGTACGGGGTGGAGAACTCCAGAGGATTTTCGCTGGGACTGTATGTTTCCGTTCCGGCGGGCAGTGTACCTCTGCCGATGGGGGGCAAATCGGGATCGGTAGCGTTATACACATCGTCGTAATTGTCGCCGAAGTACACGTGGTGCGACAGGGCGCCGTCCCCGGCCGTCCAATGGAGCGTGGGAATGCGACTTACTCCAACGGCCTCGTCGGCAGGCTGGGGATTACGAGCCGCCGGAATGGATCCGTTTACCAATGCGAGAATTTCCGTTTCGGATAAGGCAGTGCTGTAGATGCGCACATCGTCGATCCCGCCATCGAAGCATTCCGTATTATGTTTTCCGATGCCGACCGGGGCCGTTCCGCTGGTGGATAAGACACCCGGTTGAGACCAGTTGCCAATGACTTGGCCGTCAAAGTAGATTTTTATAAATGAACCGTCATAGGTGGTCGCCACATGATGCCAAAACCCGTCCGTGAGAACCGATGGGGAAACGGCGGCGCCATTTTCATAGTAAGAGCCGTTAATCACAAGGCCACAGTAAATCCCGTTGACCGGCCCTTCCTCGCCAATCTCCAACAAGTAACGACCGCCGGCGCCATCTTCTTTCCGGACGATATTCTGCCATTTCGTCGTATAGACATCCTGCTTTATCCAGGCACAGATAGTGATATTGGCGGGCTTCAAGTCCGGTTGATGAGGGACTTCTACACCCTGGCTCGAGCCGTCAAAATCGACGGCCTGACCGCCCAGGTCCGCCCCCAGGGGCGCCCCGGTAATATAGGTAAGCGGCCCTCCGACAGCTATCCCATCATGCCCCTTTCCCGTGGCGTCAGTCAGATCACCGTCCAGTTTCCACTGCGCTATCAAGGTAGGGGGGACGTCATTGTCGGCTATAGTGACGACCATATTATCAATCGCAATGCCGGCATATACAGGGTCGCCGGTGGCGGTATGAGTGATTGTGGAAATCTGGAATCCTTCCTCATCTTCGTCGTCTTCCGCAGCGATACTTATCGTTCGCGGATTAGTGTAGTCGCCGCTATGGAAGGTTATCTGGGGGGGATCCACGTTTAGCTGCGCATCCGTATTCAGGGTAATTATAACGTCCGAGGCTGGAACCGGTCCCGCCAGCGCAATGGTATATTGATCCGTCGTCCCGCCTTCGGCCACCGTTGCCGTCGTCTTGCTCAACACGACGGCAGGATCGTCATCCGTTACGTTCACCGTAAGTTCCGCCATTAACCCATGATAATTCGAATCGCCGCTGGATGATAAATGGAGGATGTTTCCGGTATGATCGCCCTCCGGGAGAGTATCGTCATACGCCGAGACCGTAACCGTATGCGTGTTCCATTCGGGATTGCCGGGGCTCAGGCGGGTGAAATTCAGGTAGATGGGCGTATCCACACCCGCCCCCACATTCAACTGCGGACCGGGTGAAACCTGTACGCTAACATCATGACCGTTGTATTGGCCGGAGAGGGTGATATCGTAGGTGTCGGACGCACCACCTTCAGCGACATCGGTACTGCCGCCGGTTTCGGAGATAAGGATTTGAGCGGCGTTATAGAGTTGCTGAACTTCCGCCGACGTAAGGGCGTGGTTATAGAGCCGAACGTCATCGATTCCCCCCACGAACGGCTCTGCACCGTCGAAGTGCCCACCGATCGCGGCGTCATTAGTGTTATCGGTATCCATGGCGCCGCTCCATTGGGCACTACCCACCACGGCGCCATCCCAGTAGATAAAGATATTATCCTGACCGCTCAGAGTGCTGTCATAGGTAACAGCGGCCAGATGCCAATACCCATCGCGCATCTGTGCGTCGGTAACGGTTCCCACCGGTTCGGCATACCCGGAGGTCGTACCGACGCCGAACCATACGCCCACGTCGGGGCCCCAGGTCCCCACTGCCATTAGTTCGCGGGTATTACCGGTACCTTCCCGCCGATAGATATGCTGCCAGTAATCGGTGAGCTGTTGTTCCACCTTGATCCAGGCGGTAATGGACATGGCCATCGCCGGCTGGAGGGAACTGTCATGCCCCACGTTTACCCGTACGATCCCATTAAAGTGACCGGCCAGGCCGCCAGGATCGTCGGCATGGGCAGCGCCGGACATGAAGCTGAGCGGACCATCTACAATAACACCGTGATTGCTGCCCACGCTGTCGGTAACATTGCCCTCCAGTTTCCACTGGCTTACCAGCGCCGCCTGAGAGGTTCCGACCAGAACAGTAAATAGAAACAGAACCGTTATCCTTTTTTTACACGCAGATCCCATCCGTGACTTCTTTTCTCCCCCGGCAAATATAATCAATTTATTATAGGTGCGCCAGGACCTCTTTCCAATAAATTAAGTAACAGAGGACTTCGGGAACTCCCGAAGTCCTCCGTTCACTTACTAAAGTGCGACCCCGAACTCCAACCCATCATAGTTGCTATTGACACCTGGAAAGTGGAATCTGATTGCATTGCAGCCATTCGGCAGCCATCCTCGCGAAGTCATACAGATCCACCCTGCAATCGGGTTTGCCGGACGGACTGCTAATATCGCCGCGAAGCGGGAAGGCGTCGTTGCAGATGATCTTCGTGTCAAAGTGCCAGATAACCCCCGGATAGGTGGTCGGGCCATCCGTTACATCCACCCTCCAGAAGATATCGCTTTGGACATCGAGGTCGGGACTGGGATCGAAACTAACGCCGCTCTGGCCAATGCTCTGTTGTTGCACCTGACCGCTCGGATCGACGAGATCCACCTTGGTAAAGTCGGTATCGACGTACACATTGTAGGTGGGGCTGCTGATCCCGGCCGGGGCGGTCCAACTCAACACTTTCGAAGTTTCCACCTCGACAGCTCCATTCGCCGGATCCGGATTGGAAGCCCTAAGCGACATCAAAGCCTGGATTTCACGTACACTTAAACCATAGTTATAGATGCGTACGTCGTCAATCCCACCGTCAAAGAATTCCGTGCTACCGTAAAAACCTATTCGAAGGGGAGCCGTCCCGGACTGCCCAAGAGTACCGGAGTAATTGGCACTGAATTTTTCTTCACCGTCGAAATAGATCTTCATGGCAGACCCATCGTACGTTCCCGCTACATGGTGCCACTGACCATCCGTAAGAACAGCAGGATCCACAGGGCCTACGTTCTCACGATAGGCGCCGCCAATAACCAGTCCCAGCCAAACTCCCTCAGAACCACCATACGCTCCGATTTCAAACAGGTAGCGTCCGCTGCCTCCATCTTCTTTTCGGATAATATTCTGCCAGGGATCCCCCAGATAAACGTCCGGTTTGATCCAGGCAGCGAGGGTGATGCCGTTCAATGGTTTCAGAGCGGCATCATGGGGCACAACGCATCCCTGTCCGGAGACATCCACATTGAGAGCCTGACCGCCGGGGTCATCGCCATAGGGCGCGCCGGCGATATAATTGGGATCGCCGTTGGGCGAGCCGTCATGGCCGTTGCCGGTGGCGTCCGTCATATCTCCGTCGAACTTCCATTGGGCGATTAAATCAGGTGCGGGCATATCGTTATCGGTAATCGTCACCACCATATCGTCCACCGGTAAACCGGCATAGGCGGCATCGCCCGTGAGCGTATGGGTGAAAGTTGTTTGATGTGTTCCTTCTTCCATGTTGTCGTCGATGGCGGCAATTGTGACGATTTGCGGCGTCATGTAATTACCGCTATTGAATGTCAAAACGTGTATGTCCACACCCGCCTGATCCGTGGTGTTAATGGTCAAGATCACATCGCTCGCCGGCGGAGAACCTTCCAGATGGATCGAGTATTGATCCTGGGCGCCGTCCTCCGAAACCGAGGCGGTGGTCTTGCTCAAGACCGCGCTGCCGTCGTTGTCAGCGATGTTCACCGTAAGTTGCTTGGTTAAGCCGCTAAAATTCGGATCGCTGCTGGAAGAAAGATGACTGATAACGCCAATATGATCGGCTTCCGAGACACTGTCATCATAGGCCGTCACCGTAACTGTATGGACGGTCCAATTATTGGGATCGGACGGATTGCTGGTGAAATTCAAATTGATCGGCGTGTCCACGCCCGCTCCCACATCCAGTTGCGGTCCCGGGGATACCTGCACGCTGACATCGTGACCGCTGTATTGACCGAAGATCGTAATATCATAGGTATCGGTCGCGCCGCCCTCGGTGACGTCGGTACTGCCATCGGTTTCGGTGATAACGATCGCCACCCCTCTATAAATTTGTTGAACTTCCTCCAGCGTAAGGGCGTTGTTATAGACGCGGAAATCATCGATCCCACCGATGAAGGGCTCGGTCCCGCCCACAACCCCGCCAATGGTGGCATCCCTGTTGGTGGTGACAATGGAGCCTGCGATTTCCATACTGCCCACCACGGCATCATCCCAGTAGAGGAACATATTGTCCGTTCCGCTCACCGAACTGTCATAGGTCGCTACGGCCAGGTGCCAATTGCCGTCGCGCATCTGGGCATCGGTGACGGTCCCGACCAATTCGGTATAGCCAGTGGTGTCGGTTCTTACACCCAGCCAGAGGCCTTCGTCGCCCGCCCAGGTACCCACGGCAAACAGGGTGCGGGGCTTACCGCTAGTATTCTGGCGCCACATGTGCTGCCAGGCATCTGAAAGCTCCTCTTCCACCTTAATCCAGCAGGAGAAAGAAACCGCCGTTTGCGACTGAAGGGAAGCATCTTGGCCCACGTTTACCCGCACGACACCGTCAAATTGCCCTGCCTTACCGCCTGGTTCGGCTCCCTTGGGAGCGCCGGCAACATAGGTGAGGGGCGGGTCCAGTATGGTGCCATGATTACTACCTATGCTATCGAACGTATTGCCGTCCAGCTTCCATTGACTGACCAGATCGGCCTGCACGGTACAGCAAAAACCCAACAACAAAATACCTACCATCCATTTTTTCATAACAAACTCCTCTCCATTAAAACAGGGTTCAATCATTTTCTTTTTCTTTGGCCACACGCCAAAAAAATACCACAGACAGTTTCGATACTTATTGATTCTCTTTACGGGTACTAAAACATGATAAAAAAAGAGTCGTTTTCCCTCCTACCCATTTTTTCCTGCCTTTGCTTTTCTCCTTCCGGTTTCCTTTGCGATCGCGCTCTTACCGCACATCCGGTAGAGCGAAAAATATGTTCCAACTGCGTTGTTCTCCACCGACACCGATCTCGCCGAAGTTTTGCCGACCATCATCCACACCGTGATACCATTTCACGCTGCCGTCCTCGAAGAGAAAGAAACCGCCCTCCGGGGCATCGTCGTTTTGGGGATCGGCATGGCTACTCGTGGGGAAACCGCTACTACTAATAAAATTCCACGGATTTGGATTGGCCTGGAGATTGTCCGCCAGAATAGGAGCATCATTGAACGCGCCGCCAAGCTTCTTGCGGGTGACCCATTCCAAACCTTTGGGGCACTGAGGCAGAGAATAATCACTGGGACCCTGCGAATTTAAGAGAAGGTCTCTATCATTGCCGAACAATACATTATACCCGATCAGTCCATGTGAAACGGCATACTCAAAATCGTTTTTATGCACCTGTCGATGATATTGGTCCGTAGGGCAGAACAGGACGTTGTTGCGATCCTCCTTGGCCCGTTGGTCCAGTTTGAACAGGTACCTCGGAAAGAAGTGTTCCAACATGGTTCCGGAAACCCAGCAAAAGTCGAGGCTGTCATTGATGGGATCTTTACCCATACTGGGAAAGTAATTGCGATGATCGGCGGAGTACATTTGAACGGCTTTGCCCCAAGAACTCATGTTGGTGGCACAAAGGGTTTTTTTAGCCTGCTTTTTGGCCTGTTGCAGGGCGGGTACCAGGATCGTCAAAAGCACAGCGATAATGGCAATCACAATCAGCAATTCAATCAGCGTAAATCCCCTTTTTCTCTGAATCATGATAATCCTTCCTCAAAATATAGGCACTCTAAGTAAAAAAGAAATCCAGACACCGAGGGAAACAAGCTCGAATCATGGAAATTTCAAATCATGGAAACTTTTGTAAGTCATTATTTTACAATACTTAATATAATTTCTGCTGTGACAATAAGCCATGGAAATAAATATTTACTTATATTAATATTCGTTTGTATTATGACACAAATTAAGTTATAATGCTTGGACAATATTGAAAAACTTACTGGATTATTTTGTATGATTGTCAAAGGAAAAACCCATGAAAATCGTGCATTTACCCTTTCGATCCAAACCGGCAGAATTGTTGCAAGCGACAGGCCTGGCATTGGAATACTTTCCTGCTTTTGAGTCAATAGGCATCGATGATGTTCCCATGCATGGCCATGATTTCGTGGAGATGAATTATATCATTAACGGCCGTTGCCACCATGTCACTAAAGATCATTTATTTGAAGATAAAGCCGGCTCAATGGGAATAATCCACTATCAGCAGGAACACATGATCCTCACACCGTACGGCCCCGTCGAGAAGATGAATATCTACATGGATTTTCATCGTTTCAGTCTGCCGACCATGCCGCCGGATCTTCAAGAGATACTGGGTTCCATCCTGCCGATGCACCCCGCGTTACAACACAAACTCAATCGTATTATTCATTTGCAGTTTGATCGACCGAAGCTGGTTACGAATATCCTTAAGACGATGCTTGAGGAACTGGAAACCGGCTCGGTTGGCTTCCAGGAGGCCGTAGATTATTATTTTCGTCTGTTTCTGATCGAGTGCTGCCGCATGGCGATGGGGGAGGGAATTCAACGGTTGATCCCTCAAGGTCACAATGGATTTGAATCCGTGGAAAAAATCAGGCATTATATCGACCGGAATTTTACCAAATCCCTGACTCTGGAATATTTGGCGGAACAAGCCGATGGAGTCAATCCCAACTATCTCTGTCGCCAGTTTAAAGAATATACAGGACAGACGGTAGTCGAATATATCACTCATCGACGTATCGAGAAAGCCCTGGTCCTGCTGCGTTCCAGCAGGGAAAAGATTCTACAGGTTTGCCTCCAAAGCGGATTCAACGACATTTCCTATTTTAATCGAAAATTTAAAAATATTGTCGGAGTTACACCCGGCTCTTACCGTGAGCAATTCCGATAATAATAGGTAAATCATTTCTAAACCACCCACAGGTTAAAATCTTCCAATATAATGCGCAAGATAGTCCAAGACTAAAAGCGGTTTTAGAAATAATATGGATTCATTGAGTAGGTATCGTCGTTGATCCTACCGCTGATGTATGGAACCGTGGTGAAAACTAAGCATCCATAACGGTATTTTATGCACAGGTGTAAACGTATGTTTTTTATTTCTTTGTAATGAAACTGAGCGCCCACAGCATAGCCTTTTCCGTTCGGATCGCCGCTAGGGTACCAATGGTGCCGAGTTAGGAGTAAGTGAATGTCAGGCTTTTTTAGTATTCGAGAAGGATCTCAAAAAAAAATTATCCTTATCATAGCCCTTTTTCTCATTGCCGCATTGATTACGATTGTGAACCTTCGCAGCGGATCCGCCTCAGCCGACACGGGAATTGCCCTGAAATGTCGGGCCTGCGGTTATGCCGAAATAGTAACAAATGAGCAGTTCCAAACCATGATACACCAACAAAATGAATCCTATATACAATTTGTAGCGCAGCAAGATCCCCAAAAGGCTGAGAAACTGCGTCAATTAATGGAAAATCCTGACCAGGGAATGGATCCGATGTCCCGAAGGGAACTGGACGTATTCCTTCCATCCTGGGGGACGCGCGAATGGCCCCTTACCTGTCCTCAATGTAAAAAAAATGCCCTGTTTATTGCCATTCAATGCCCCGATTGTGGGGGAATCTTTTTCGGAGAAGACGAAAAAGGACGCCCCGTCAGAATCTGTCCGAAGTGCAAATACAATTTAAAATCAAAAGAGTAAGGCTCGAAGTACATAATAGCTTTGATGAGACGAATTTGAGAAAGCGAATAACCTAATGATAGTATTTTAATTAGCCTCGAATATCCCGTGTAATCCTGTACAATAACATGAACCTGTACCTTGGAGTTTGAATATCTCATGCTCAATTCACAACCTGATCGGACAGAAAAGAGCAGTCGTATGATCCGTAGTGCAATCAACCACCGGGCGTACAGCCGCCAACTAATTTTCATCGTACTTGTCCTATTGCCGAGGTGCGGAGCCACTGAGGGCGCCGAATTGTTCACCAACCCCTCGTTGCCTGTGGAAGGACACGAAGTTGCCGTTATTTTTCAGGAAGCGGCAAAAGACCTTCCTCCCACTTCCGTCGTCAACCTGTGCATTAAAGAACCCGGGAAGACGTCGGTCCTGCAACAGCAACTTACCCTGCGTATCGTAGATGAGAAGGTGTGCGGTGAATACAAGTTTACTCCTGAGCGAAACGGCATGTACCATACGACCGTCTCCGGTGAAGATATGAAACCGACCACCCTTGATATTCCCGTTCTGGACGCCAAGCGCCAAGTTGATTTCGTTTGGTATCGACCCGGTCCCTGGCTGCGTTGGGCCACAGTGGTAACTCATGCCCAGATCGACAACGGCGAAGTGAAATGGCTGCAGCAGCGAGGCATCAAGGCGCTCCGGTGGACAAGCGGCAGTACCACCCAATATAAAGGGCATAAAGACTTGTCTTGCGAACAAGTCATTACCCAGGCCAAGGCACATTATACGGTCTCAGAAAATTTTGCCTGGGACGGGATAGGAATTGATGAGTTTGGCGCCTATCCCGGAACGGACGAATATGCATTCAGCCTGAACTGGCTTCGGGGGTTGGGACAGGCCCGCGCAACCAATCCCCAGAAGACGTGCATCACCGTCTGGCATTGCGGCCCGATCCATGACGAATGGCTTGGTTTGTATCGTAGCGCCGCGGATATACTGCTGATTGAGGCCTATGAAATGTACTTCGTCCCGTCCCAACTCGCAGTGGAAGACATTTACCAGGACCTCTTGGCCCGGATTCTCAGACTGCGCAGTCAGGACATGTTTAATCGTGCCTACGGCAGTACCTGTAGGGCCTTGATCTCCCTTGATATCGGTGGTCGCAAAGGCGCCTACGATAATCCCAACGAACTGGAGCAGATCGTACGCTATCTGCGGTGCACCGCTCCTGAGATGCGCGGTATCAGTTTCTATAACGGCAGTTACGCCGAAGAGTCGCTCGAGCGCATAGCCCATGACCTGTGCTTCCAGTACTTCATCAAGCCGGTCATCACTTTCCAGGAAGAAAATCTCTGGTTCGACCGTTACAATAACACGCCGGCTCTGGTCGCCGCTGTCAGCAACATAGGCGCTATGGACAGCGGCCCGGTCACCGTCCGCCTGAAAGTCAATGGAAACATCCTCGGTACGAAGAAAATCGCTTCGGCGCCCGCCGGGCATAGTCGTCTCGAGAACCGAGCCATGCTACGCTTCGAGTGGGCGCCCACAGTGCCCGGCACATACCGCTTCGAGGCGGAAGTGGTTGACGCCGGCGATAGCACTGTCCTCAACCCCGTACTTCGATACGTCCGCTATATTTCCACCCAGGAACTTGCTTCCCTCGATTCGGTACGATGAGTTGGGATTTATAACGTGTGAACAAAGAAAAAGGAACTCAAACATGAACAGTAATTCAACCACAGTTGTGAATGGGAAAATAGAATCATTCGAGGTGACCAAAGGGGCACAAAGCGGGGATTTACTCAGCGAGAAATATGTTGATCGACAGTTAAAGATCGGCTTTTTGGCCTGCGGTTATTTTGAATACTGGCGTATGTATGAGGGCTTACGGGAACAGGTGGAGGCAGATATGCAAACCATTGCCGACCGCCTAAACCGAAACCACCAGATGGTTTACTCCGGACTCGTAGACACCTTAGATACGGCGGAGGCCGCCGGGAAACGATTTAAGGAGGAGCAGATTGATCTGCTGGTGATTTCCGAAGGAACGTATTGTCCGGATTATTTTGTGCATCAGACCCTGTTGCATTTGCCCCCGGATACGCCCTTGATCGTGTTCGCCTCGCAACCCCATGCAAAACTTGATTATCAGGTCGGATACGATCAAAGCCTGCGGAATTCCGGTCCGATGGCACTGGTTCAGTTGACCGGCGGTTTTCGCAAAATGGGTAAGTTTGAAAACTTCGAAGCGGTTGTCGGATCGATTGATGATGTAGACGCCTACGACGAAATCGACCGGATCATTCAGGTATATACCACTATCAAGAATCTCAAGCACATGACGATTGGGACCGTGGGGCATGTCTTTCGGGGGATGTACGATTTTAATTTCGACAAGACCGCAATTCACGGCAAGCTGGGCCCTCATGTGATGGATATTCACCTGGAACATTTAGGAGATATTTTAGATGAGCTGGAGAAAAACGATCCCCGGATCCTCGCGCTCTGTCAAAAGGTGAATAGGGAGTACCAGGTCGTAGGGCTTGCCGAGGACGACATTTTCCGGGCCGCGCGTCTGGGCGTGGCTTTGCAGGAACTGATCCAACGTTATAAATTGAATGGATTGGTATTACTCGGTCAGCATTATATTGAAGTCAAGGCGGACGCCTCCTGCTATCTGGGGCTGGCGGAAATTCTTTCCACGGATCAGGCCATCGCGGTAACCGAAGGGGACGTTCTCGGCTGCATCATGAGTAAGATTTTAAAAGATTTCACGGGACATACGCCTTTTTTTGGAGAGTGGGAGGAGTTGGATTACACTCTGAATGCGGTCATGTTGCTGGGACATGGTTATATTGATCCTCGTGAATGTCGTCCGGATCGTCCGGTGCAGGTGAATCCCGCCTGCGAAGATTGGGGATTCCAAGGGCATTCCGTCGGATTTCAGGGCACGTATCCGCCGGGTCCGGTGACCATGACACATATCATTCAGGATCCCCAGGGCTGGCGTCTGCTCGTCAGCGAAGGCGAATTGCTGGATACGCCCCCCCTTCAGATAAATGAGTCTTCCCTCGTGGTGAAGGTGGCAAAGCCCGTGAAAGATTATTTCCAGGAATTACTGCGTTACGGCTTCAGCCATCATTCCATAGCCGCCCCCGGTCTCATAAGCGACCAACTAGAATGTCTAGCCCGGCAGATGGATCTTGAGGTCTGCCGACTCTAAGATCCCAGCGCCAGGAGTCGCTGATTCTGCCATAGTCGTTCGGGCGTAAACTCGTTCGAACGCAACCCGCAGCACAGGAGATACTATGGTTATTGTAGGTGTGTTCTTGCATGCAGTAGGAGGGCTGGCGGCCGGTAGTTTTTATATGGCCTTCAAAAAGGTCCGCAACTGGTCCTGGGAGACTTACTGGCTGGTTAACGGTTTGTTCACCTGGATTCTGATGCCGTGGCTGATCGCCTTATGTACGGTACCCCAACTTAAAACCATTTTACAGGAGGCGCCCCTCAAGAGCGTTTTCTGGACCTTCTTTTTCGGTATGTGCTGGGGAATCGGAAATCTGACCTTCGGCCTTACATTACGTTATCTGGGTATGTCCTTAGGCATGGCCATGGTCCTGGGTTTGACCGCCTCGTTCGGAACTCTGATCCCGCCCATTTTTATGGGAGAATTTGGCGACCTGATGAACAAATCGGGCTTAACGACGTTAGGAGGCATTCTGGTGTGCCTTACGGGGATTGCGGGGTGCGGCTGGGCCGGCATGTCGAAAGAAAAGGAGCTTACTCCGGAAGAGAAAGTAAAATACATAAAGGAATTTCATTTCAAGAAGGGATTGGCCGTGGCGGTTTTTTCGGGGATTATGAGCGCCTGTTTCGCCTTCGCCGTCCACGCCGGCAAGCCCATTGCCGAACTGGCGGTGCGCTATGACACTCCCGAAGTCTGGCGGAACAGTACCGTTATGATTATCATTATGGGCGGCGGCTTCGTGACCAATGCCGGCTGCTGCATTATTATGAATATCCGCAATCGCAGCGCCGGCAACTATCTCCACAGCGGCAACGCCTCTTTATTTATTAATTATCTGTTCTGTGCCATCGCCGGCATCACCGGATTTATGGAATTCATGTTTTACGGGATGGGCACCACCAAAATGGGGAAATATGACTTTGCCAGCTTCAGTATCCATCTGGCCTTTGTGATTATTTTCAGCAATATGTGGGGTCTGATTATCCATGAATGGAAAGGCTGCAGCCGACGTACGATAAAACTACTTCTGTTAGGATTGTTCATCCTGATACTTTCTACAGTCGTTATCGGCGTGGGCAATTATTTAGCCCCGCCGGAATAGCTATATGAATATCATTTTGTGACGATCGAGTTATCATAGTCACATTGGAACATTTTGAAAATTAGGAGTCAGTACGATGGCGGAACTTACAGAGCGTATGGTTCGTCCCCGAATCGGGCTTTTGCCGACCGGTCATTTGATTTACTGGGGCCAGTTTCCCGGCTTAAAAGAGATGTGCCTGAACATGTACGAGAAGGCCTGCCGGCGATTGGGGAAGATAGGCGAGGTGATCTCGCCCGGTCTGGTCGATACCCAGGAGAAGGCCTGGGAGGCGGGTAAGTTTTTTCAAACGGAGAATATTGACATTTTACTTGTCTTTCCGCTGGGCTATACCACCGGCATTGTCGTGCTTCCGTGCGTGAAGCAACTGGATGTGCCGATCCGCATTTTGAATACTCATCTGGACGGTTCATACGATTATAAAACGGCCGACACGACGATTTATCTGTATCATGAAGGCCCCTGTTGTATTCCCGAATACGCGGCGGGATTGGTCAATATGGGGCGAAAATTTAAGGTGCGTACCGGCGCCTTTGGTTCCCAACGTTTTTGGCAGGAGGTGGCTGCCGACTGTAACGGAGCGGCGGCGGCACGGGCGTTTCGGTCGATGAACATGGGTATTATCGGCGAGACGTACACGGGCATGGTCGATATGCCGACGGATGAGCATCGCTGGCTGCGGGCTTCCGGCAGATTGTTTGAACGTCCGGAGGTGGAAGAAATCGAAGAAGCCTATCATCGAGTCACCCCGAAACAATTGCAGGAAATGTACCAGCAGTTTCGTCATATGTATGAGGTGGATGAAACTGTTACGGATGAACACATGCAGTTTT
>CAZNQT010000070.1:0-13224 GCA_964574885.1 uncultured Pirellulales bacterium | reverse complement strand
GAACTGGAAAGAATTCCGCATGCCCTGGGGTCAGGAAGTGCTGGTCTCGGAGCATTTCGGAACGACAACCGACGCCAACGGCGACCTGTTGATCTATCCGCAAGGGGATACCGGCGCCCCACCCAGCGGTCGGATGCCGAGGAGCAGCTTTTTCTTCGATACGATCATCCGACAGGACCCAATCGACGATGGTAATTTGAAACCGGAAGATAATCTGGAAGAGTTTCAGCCGATCGCCGATGAGGAGCTGCAATATTTTAAGAGCGAAGTGGATAAACTGGCGGATTCGAAGCGCGGTCGGATCGCCAATTTCGGGGGGACGGCGTTCGGAGATATCGCCCTGGTGCCGGCGCCGTTTCTGAAGCATCCCAAGGGAATTCGCGACGTCAGCGAGTGGTATATGTCCACTGCCGTTCGGCAGGATTATATTCAGGAGGTGTTCGCGAGGCAGTGTGAGATTGCGATCGGGAATCTGCAAAAAATCCACGCTTTTATCGGCGATGCCATTGACGCGGTGTTTATCTGCGGCACCGATTTCGGCACCCAGACGTCGCAATTCTGCTCCGCGACGACGTTTGATTCTCTGTATGCCCCCTTTTATAAAAACATAAATGACTGGATTCATCAGCATACGAGCTGGAAAACGTTTAAGCATTCCTGCGGCGCCGTGGAACCGTTGCTGTCGCATTTTATCGAATCGGGATTTGACATCCTCAATCCAGTGCAGTGCTCCGCGACCGATATGGATCCGCAGAAACTGAAAGATATCTACGGTCGCGATCTGGTCTTCTGGGGCGGCGGGGTCGATACGCAGCAGGTATTACCGTTTGGTACGCCGGACGAAGTATATCGGCAGGTGAAAGAACGCATCAACATCTTCAACCAAGACGGCGGCTTCGTCTTCAACGCCATCCATAACATTCAGGCCAATACTCCCGTCGAAAACGTTATCGCCATATTGAAAGCGATACAGGAATATAAATAAATGTAATAAGCGCGAAATTTACTTCTCGATGATTATCGTGAATTTCTGAGAATGAAAATGAACTATTTTGGCAGACGATCCTGGGGCGCTAAAATCATAGGCAAAGGTTTTAGTTCTCGTTTCAGGGGATCCAGGGTCAAACCCAGCGCCTCCAGCGTGAAAGCGCCCAGCAATTTGCTATCGCCTTTTTCGCCGAAAACCACGTCGGCGCCGCCGATTTTATCCATGTATTTAAACAAGGCCACGCCCTTTTTACGCACGATTTTACTGCCGTCGGCCAAACGAAACGTTTCCTCCGAAATCGGCTTGATTCCCAACTCTTCAAGTATTTCCGTCGGTACGACCGAATATATCGCGCCGGAATCAATCAAAAATTCGACGGATTTCGTCTTTTCCGGAGCCGACGGATTGGCTACCTGGATATCGAGAACGGTTAAACCCATATTCAAACTCCTAAACCCGCAAGGACAGCTTAGGTAACGGATACAACAAATTTATTATATCTTATAGCCATAGGAATTCCAATAGAAATTTCACCTATATGTAGGAAAAATTGCATGAACCCGCCCTTTAAAACTCGTCGTGAATTTCTACAATCGGTCGGCTTCTGTGCTTCTGCGGTTGCGTTTACCGGTTGTCAGTTGCAAAAGCCGGCGTCCTGTTTTGACGATCCTGAAGATCGCCCGAATATCCTCTGGATTACCTGTGAGGATTTGACTCCCTATATCGGATGTTACGGCGATCCGTTGGCGCGGACGCCGAACCTGGATCAGTTTGCTCGGCAAGGCATCCTCTATTCGAACGCGTACGCGCCGGCGCCGGTGTGTGCGCCGGCGCGGTCCTGCCTGATTACCGGTATGTATGCGACTTCGCTGGGAACGCAGCACCTGCGCAGCAATATTAAGCTGCCGGTAAAGATCCGCTGCTTCACCGAGTATCTGCGCCGGGCCGGCTATTACTGCACCAACAACGTTAAAAAAGATTACAACTTCCAGGATGTCAACGCCTGGGATGAGTCGAGTACGACCGCGCACTGGCGCAAGCGTAAACCCGGTCAGCCGTTTTTCAGCGTCTTTAATTTTATGACCACGCACCAGGGCCAGATCAACGGAACCGACGAGCAGTTCTTTCAGAAATATCGTTCGCAACTAGCCCCCGAGGAGCGCTGCGATCCGGCCCGGATCGAACTGCCCCCTTATTATCCCGACACGCCGCAGATCCGAAATATCTGGGCCCGATATTACGACCTGATCGCCATCATGGATAAACAGACGGGCCAAATCTTACAACAGCTCCAGGACGATGGTTTGGCGGACAATACCATCGTATTCTTTTATTCCGATCACGGCTCCGGCATCCCCCGACACAAACGAGCCCTCTACGATTCGGGACTGAAGGTGATTTTTATGGTTCGCTTCCCGAAAACATATCAATCCTGCGCTCCCGACCGACCCGGCAGCCGGACGGATCGGCTGGTCAGCTTTGTCGATTTCGCTCCCTCGGTTCTGAGCCTGGCGGGATTACCGATTCCCGAATATATGCAGGGGACGGCGTTTCTGGGCGGGCAGGCCGGCAAACCGCGCAAATATATTTACGCCCATGCCAGCCGCGTGGATGAGTCGTTTGAACTCTCACGCTGCGTGCGGGATAAACGCTATAAGTACATCCGCAACTACATGCCGCACCTGCCGTATGTACAGGATAGCTTCTACCCCGACCAGGCGGAAATCATGATCGAACTGCGCCGAATCGTAGCGGAAGGAAAACTTAAAGGGCCGGAAACATTATTCTGGTCAGCGACGAAACCCCTCGAGGAATTCTTCAATACGCAAAAGGATCCGTACGAACTGAACAATCTGATCGACTCGCCCAGGCATCAAAAGACGATCCGCCGTTTACGCCGGGAATTGCGAAAATGGATACTCGAAATCCATGATACGGGTTTTCTGCCGGAAGCCGAGATGCATATCCGTTCGGTTGGTTCCACGCCATACGAGATGGTGCACAATCCGAAGAAATACAATCAACGGCGGATTATGGAAGCCGCCGATCTGGTCGGCCGCGGTCCGGAAAAGATGCCTCAAATCAAAATGTGTTTGCAGGATTCCGACAGTGCCGTTCGCTACTGGGCGGCTCTGGCGTTATGGGCGCTGGGACCCCAAGCCGCACCGGCGGCGGATCTACTGGAAAACGCCTTAACCGATACCAGTCCCAACGTTCGTTTTGCCGCCGCCGGCGCCTTATGCAAACTGGACCGAGGCGACATAGCGCTGCCGGTCTTGGCCGCCGGTGTGCAGGACTCTCGCGGTACGGTCGCGTTGGCCGCCGCCCGGGAAATTCAACTGGCCGGTAAAAAAGTCTGCTCGCTTTTGCCTCTGATAAAAAAAGTGCGGACAAAATGCAAAGACGCCAACGGCAAATATAAGGGCGACTATCCTATGTTCATCGACTGGGCTTTACTCTACGCCCAACGCACTTGTGGAAAATAATTTCCGAATGACATGCTCATTTGCTCATGAGCGTGCTATAAGTAAAACCTTTTTAATCGGTGGCCAGAAAATGAAATCAAAACGTAATTCCCCGTACGGCGGCATGGTCAGTTATATCTTAATCGTTCTAGTGTGTTCAAATCTGTTTGCCTCTTTAAGACCGGTCGCCCCTCGTCGGATAATAAAACTCGATGGAACCTGGCAAATTGCGGAAGGTTCGATGGAACAAATCCCGAAACAATTTGATCATCAGGCGCCGGTTCCGGGCTTGGCGGATATGGCCCAGCCGGCGTTTGAGAAGGTAAGATTCAAAAATGATAAACGCGAAGCGTTCTGGTATCGCCGCACCTTCACCGTCGAGGGAAAAATCCCGGCCATTGCCCTGCTAAAGATTTATAAAGCCAAATATGGAACACGTGTGTATCTCAACGGCAAACTTGTGGGCGACCATCTACCCTGTTTCACGCCTTCCTATTTTGACGTGACCAAATTCCTCAAGGGTTCAGGTTCGGAGAATGAGATTATGATCCGAGTCGGCGCCTATCGCGATTCCGTCCCTCGCCGCATTCCCGACGGGTGGGACTTCGAAAAGTATCGCTATATCCCCGGCATCTATGATTCGGTGGAACTGATTCTTACCAATCCCCCCTATTTCCAATGGGTGCAGACGGCGCCGAACCTCGCAGACCATACGGTTCGCGTGGAAGCGAAACTTGTCAATCCCCAACGTCAAAACGAGAACAAAATACAGATCGCCGTCCGCGAAGCGAAAATAGAAACTACTGGCCGCTCACCTTCGTTTCGCGGTAAGGAGGTGTTTTCCGATCTCAGCGTTATCAAAAATATCAAGGAGTACGATGAATATCCGTATTCGACCATTATCCCCCTGGAAAACTGTCGGCTCTGGTCGCCGGAAGATCCGTTTTTGTATGAACTGGAACTCAAGACCGATACGGATGCCGTTCGTACCCGCTTCGGGATGCGTTCGTTTCGCTTCGACAAAAAAACGGGGCGGGCGATCCTCAACGGCAAACCCTATTTCATGCGCGGCACCAATGTCTGCATCTATCGGTTCTTCGAGGACGATCAGCGGGGTGATAAACCGTGGCGCGCCGAGTGGGTTCGAAGACTGCATCAGAAATTCAAAGGAATGCACTGGAATTCCATCCGCTACTGTATCGGCTTTCCCCCGGAGATATGGTACGACATCGCCGACGAACTGGGATTTCTGATTCAGGATGAGTTCCCGATCTGGTACCTGGGCGAGGGGAATTGGCCTAAAAAACTCAAGGCCGAACAGATCGCCCTGGAATATACCGACTGGATGCAGGAACGCTGGAATCATCCCTGTGTGGTAATCTGGGATGCGCAAAACGAATCCGTCACCGACGAAACCCGCAAAGCGATCGGCATGGTACGAAAGCTGGACCTTTCCGACCGACCCTGGGACAACGGCTGGGCCCTGCCCCAATCGGACCAGGATTGCCTCGAAGTCCATCCTTACCTGTTTAGTAAAAACTGGAAAGATTATTGGGGTAATGATCCCGGCTTCAAATTGGCGGATATGGCGAAGGTCTCCCCCATCCCCCCCGTTCGTTCCGACCAGACGGAATATAAGCTGCCGTTTATCCTGAACGAGTACGGTTGGCTCTGGCTCAACCGCGACGGCTCTACGACCTGCCTGACCGGAAGCGTCTATCAGAAACTGCTCGGCGCTAATTCCACCGTCGAACAACGGCGCGAGCTCTATGCGAAATACCTGGCGGCGTTAACCGAGTTCTGGCGGGCCCATCGAAAATGCGCCGCCGTCATGCATTTCTGCGGCCTGGGCTACTCCCGCGCCGGCGACGTTCCCCGACCCGAAGGCGGCGCCACCAGCGATCATTTTATCGACTTGGAAAAGTTGATTTTCGAGCCGCACTTTGAACGCTACGTCAAAGACTCATTCGCGCCGGTCGGTCTGATGATCGATTTCTGGAAGGATCGCATCGCTCCTGCCGCCCAAATCGACGTTCCGGTCATCGTGATCAATGATGTTTGTCCCGCCTGGCAAGGCACGGTTCGCTTGCGCATCCAACAAAACGACAAAGTAGTTTTCGAGCAACAACGAGAGGCGAAGGTGAAATGCCAGGGTAGGGAAATTTTCTGCTTTCCGGTTCGATTTCCCGCCCAACCGAATTCCTATCAACTCATTGCCGAAATTGCCGGTCGCGACGGCGCCCCCGTACGTAGTAATCGCGATGTGAACGTGGTAAAAGAATAAGGCCGACTACATTTTCTCCCAATCCGAAAAGGAAAAACGTCTATGGATGAAACGCAAAACCGCGAAATGCGGGAAATAAATCAGGGCAGCATCGCGTATGTGTATCTTCTTACCATAATTGCTGCGTTAGGTGGCATGCTGTTCGGCTACGATACCGGCGTCATCAACGGAGCCATCGGGTTTCTCCAGAAACACTTCGACCTGGATCCCAGTTTCGAGAAAGGCTGGACTACGGCTTCGGCATTGATCGGTTGTTCCCTCGGCGTCGCGGTTGCCGGTTTCCTGAGCGACCGGTTCGGGCGTAAAAAAGTGCTGCTTCTTTCAGCGATACTCTTCCTGGTTTCGGCGATCGGGACCGCCTTGCCGAAAAATATCACCATGTTCATCATATTCCGTATCCTCGGCGGTTTGGCCGTCGGGGCCTCTTCCATTACCTCACCCATGTATATCGCCGAAATTGCCCCCGCTCGGATTCGGGGACGACTCATTTCCATCAATCAGTTTACGATTGTTACCGGTTTACTGGTGGTGTTTATCGTCAACTACATTATCGCCCTGCAAGGCAGCGAGGAATGGAATACCCATATCGGTTGGCGCTGGATGTTCGGTTCGGAAGCCCTGCCGGCCGTGCTGTTGTTGGTTCTACTTTTTTTCGTGCCGGAAAGTCCCCGCTGGCTCACTAAAAATCACCGTCGGGAGGAAGCCTTGGCCGTTCTTACACGTGTCTCGGGCACGCAGCAAGCACAAACCGAATTAACTATTATTGATAAAACCATCGCGGCCGAAAGTGGTTCTCTCCGACAACTGCTGCGCCCCGGTATGCGCATCGCTCTGATCATCGGAGTCATCCTGGCGATTCTGCAGCAGGTCACGGGAATCAATGTCTTTATGTATTTCGGGACGGAACTTTTCAAAAAAATGGGGTCCGGTACCCACGCCGCCCTGTTACAGACTGTCGTCGTAGGTACGGTCAATCTTTCCTTCACCATTATTGCCATTTGGATGGTAGATCGTATCGGGCGCAAACCTTTAATGATTATTGGCACTACCGGCATGGGAATATCACTGTTGGCCATGGGATTGGCGGCGTTTTTTCAACAGACGGGATTGTGGTTGCTTTTATTTATCCTCGGTTATATTGCCTGCTTTGCTCTCTCTGTCGGCCCGATCGTCTGGGTGGTCATCGCGGAAATCTTTCCTACTCGCATCCGGGGCCGGGCCATGGCCATTGCCGTCGTCTGTCTTTGGTTAGCCAACTATCTGGTCATCCAGACGTTTACGATGATGGATGAAAACGCCTGGCTGATTGGAAAGTTCCACCATGCCTTTCCCTTCTGGATTTATAGCGCCATGTGCGCCGTTATGCTTATGTTCGTCTGGCGCTTCGTCCCTGAAACTAAAGGAAAAACCCTCGAAGAAATCGAACATTTTTGGAAACAATAAGCTCGTAGGATAGGCTGTGCCTACCTTTTCAACGAGTTAGAAGTGAAAATCCATAACGTTAAGAATCACCGCGAAGGTATTATAGCTGCCGTGTACGACCATGGCGACCACCAGATAGGGAAACGCGATCGCGATTCGAGGCCTCTCACGCCGCCGCCAAACGTCCCGCCACATCCGCTGTAATCCCATCCCGGAGATCAACGTACAGCTCATATGTAACAAAATACATATCGACCAGCGCCAATGAACGAGACTTTCGGGTGGATCGGGAACATAAACGTACAGGTAAAGTAGATTTTCAATGACGGCAAACACCCCGCCGCCGGCTAATACGCATAGGAAGATTTGTACCGGGGAACGAAATAGGTAGGGCCGCTTCTCGATCAGGATCAACGCCGTCCCCGCCTTTAACATCTCCTCCACTACCGGACCAAACAACACTACGGCCCCGATGCCGACTGCCGTGTATCCCTCGGTGATGAAAGGATTTATAAACGCACCTAGAATCGCCCACGGACCTGCCAACAGAGCTACGCCAATAGTGGCCAACCACGTCGTACTTTCCCCGGTTTGCTGACGCCGTTTCTCCAGCCAGCTTCGATAGGTCAGCTCTCCCGCTGCCGGTTCTCCCGTCAGTTCTTTGGATAGGCCCGGCTCATCCCACACCGTATGTTCTACCTGTTCGTTTTCCGACGGCGCCGAATGTGAGGAACGTTCCTGTTTTCGCTGGACTTTTTTCTCGCTGGGATCGGTCTCGAAGTCGCTACTCTCCAGATGGGGCTCGTGGGATACGGAGGGATCATGGGAAGGATTTTTCATCACATCTTACCGTGGCGCAATGCTATACGCCGTTCCCCAGGCCAACACTTCCACCATCGCTGCTCCTTTCGCGCTCGCCATCCCGCCGATATCCGACATCGTCAGTCGAATATTACATACCGCATTATACCCTCGACCGCGTGCCTGCGCCATCATGCGTAAGATCGCTTCCCGCCGCGCCCGCTGCAGTAAACTCTCGTAACTTTTCACTTCGCCGCCGAAGATATTTCGCAGCTTGGCGAGAAATGATTTAAGATAATCCGTCGCGATTACGGCCTGGCCCTGCACTAGTTCTCCCCCCCGGCTCGGAACTACTTCGCCGGGAAACGTCTTCAAATCCGTCACCAGCATATCGGCCATCTCCCGCTCCCGCCGACTCAGGCTGCGATAATGACGTCGTTCCGCATACCGACCCGTAAACCACGCCAGCAGTAATAAAAACAGCGGGATGCCTGCCTGGAGTAGAGGTTCGATCAATTCCATCGTCATTTGCCTCCTATACTGCTCCGCCCGTGGCCGGCTCCACGATGACGGCCGTGCCATAGGCATACAACTCCGCCGCGCCGGCCGTGACCGCACTGGTACTGAAGCGCACGTTGACCACCGCGTTGGCGCCGAGCTGCTGCGCCTGACCCATCATCCGCTCCAGCGACTGTCGTCGCGACTCCGTCAGCAGTTCCGTATAACCCTTCAACTCCCCGCCCACCAGATTTTTCAAACCCGCCGCGATATCACGACCTACATGTTTGGCGCGCACGGTGTTCCCCTGCACTAGCCCGCGCACTTCCACAATCCGCATCCCCGGTATGGACTCCGTATTTACGACAATCATATATCTACCTCCAAACTGAGACCTCAATCAGTAATTGGGCGATATTATAACAGCGGTACTATACGGAAACCAGCGTAATTTTGTTTTAGGGAACATTTTCTTTCCCATATCGGATTGGTTGACAAATTCGCGGGAATCCCTTATAAAACCATTGGAAAGGATACGGCCCAAGGCCGTCGGGGGGACTGCCATGCCGACTGCCTCCCGCGAAGCGGACCGAGGGCCGGTTGCCGGAACGGAGTAAAAAATAACCTGCCGGAGGGTTTCCATGAGTCAGCCTCAACTGCAATGGTATGTCATTGGTAAAAACAATCAGACCCGGGGCCCCTTCACCACGGCCTATATCCTCAAGCGGTGTCTCTCCGGAAAATATGGCCGTACTACCCTCTGTTGGTGCGACGGCATGAAGGATTGGTTGCCTATCGAGAAGATTCCTATCTTTCTCAGCGAAATGGAACGAGTGAAAAGGCGCGCCGGCAAAATCCACTTCTTTTGTAAGTGCGGCAACGAAATCTTCGCCGGCAAATCTCTCGCCGGTAAATCCATCGGCAAATGCGGCCGTTGTAACCAAACGCTCATTGTCCCTCTGATCAGCCAACCTCCGCCCGACAGGATTGATTTGGATCAGAGCTGAATGGAAAATTTACGATACCATGACAGGATAGTTCTCTTGCCCAAATTTCGGGAATCGAACGGAGGTAAGCCATGACTAAAAAAGAGCCGCAACAGAATATTCTGGAATTCGCCATTACCCGCGAACAAAAGGCCCACGAGTTCTACCTGAACCTGGCCCGGCAGACGAATCATCCGCTCAAACGTATGCTCTTCGAACGGTTTGCCCGCGAAGAATTATCCCATATGGAAAAACTGCAATCGCATCTTTTTGGAACCTGGGAACTCCCCGCCCTGGAATCAGCCCCGCCTCTACTCGCCAATGACTCCTTCCAGGAACTCAATCCCCAAATCAAAGAGCAGTTACACAAGGTAATCGCCAACGCGATGCAAAAAGAAAAAAACTCCTTTCGTTTGTACATGGATATGGCTATGAAGGTGAAGGATGAAACCATTCGCGATACCCTGATGGCCTTAGCCAAAGACGAAGCAAACCACCAGGCACTCCTGGAGATGGAATTCGACGGTTTAGCCGAGGGAGCGTAACGAGGTAATTTTCGGAGACAATATATGCATAAAGAAATTATTCTCCTCCAGGGCGATATCACCCAACAGGACGCCGAAGCCATCGTCAATGCCGCCAACAGTTCGCTCATGGGCGGTGGCGGTGTGGACGGCGCCATCCACCGTGCCGGCGGACCGGCCATCCTCGATGCATGTAAGCAGATTGTCGCCAAACAAGGGCGCTGCCCTACCGGTCAGGCCGTCATTACCACCGGCGGTAACCTCAAAGCCAAATTCGTCGTCCATACCGTCGGACCCGTTTGGCGCGGAGGCGAACGCCACGAAGAGCAACTTCTCGCCAACGCCTATCGCAACTCCCTCGCCCTCGCTCACGAGCACAACATCAAAACCATCGCCTTTCCCTCCATCAGCACCGGCGCCTATCGATTCCCCCTCGACCAGGCCGCTCGTATCGCCCTGCAAACCGTCGAGGATTTTCTCACCGAAAAGCCGGGCTTCCAGGAAGTGCGCTTTGTCCTTTTCTCCCAGCACGACCTGATGATTTATCAAAACGCCGCGGAGAATATATAATTTTCTGGTTTGCCTGTTTCAACGAATCTGATCTGATGTAAATGCTTGTTAATAAATCTTTTACGGCTATTTCCCGGGAAAAACATTCTCTGGATTTCCTGAATTCTGCCTCCGCACTCTTGACGGGCCTGTAGAGATATTGTATCAAATGAATATGGGCTACGGGTTTCCCCCCAGCTGTTGGCTGCCCCCCCCAGCCGATAGCGCCCCGTAGCCCTTTATTTATGCACACCACACACTCATTTGCTATCCAATTATCATTTTTACCCTGAGTAGGGTGGGCCTGTGGCCCACGCGTCTTTTTTCCCCGATCCTCTATCCGCTTCCATTTCTCATTGTATATTTTTTATTTTTCATTTTACATTGGCCAAACCCGCCATCAGCAACCAGCGACCCGATTCGGATCCGTCCCGGCGATAGGAAGGAAAAAGATCATTTCGTTCGAAAGTGCAGTAGCCGCTGGTCTCAATATTGCCGGTAGGAATACCGGCCTCCAGAAGCTCTCGGCGATTTGCTTCGATCAGATCGAAATACCAGCGCTCCGGATGGATGTCATTGTCAATCCGCGCCGGCCGAAATAGTCCTACACTTTGGCGTAGATTCAGCATTGCTATCATCATGACTTCCTCGCCGACAATGTAGCAATTCTTACAGATCCCCGGTCCGATGCCCGCCAGCATGTCCTCAGTGCGACTGCCGAATTCACCGGTCATCGTTTCGACCAGATTCCGGGTTACGCGTTGTACGGTCCCTCGCCAGCCCGCATGCGCCAGACCCACCGCCGGCCCCGACGGATCATAGACGATAAGCAGCGGACAGTCCGCTCCCAAAAGCATCAAAGCGATATCGAAGCGATTCGTACATAATCCGTCCGCCTCTCCCACGACTTCGCCCGGTCTCGTCACTACGGCTATCCGAGTACCGTGTACCTGTTTATGCCGTACCAGACTGGTCACATCGAATCCCAGTGCAGTACAGAATAACTTCTTGCTCTCCCGTACATCCTGCGGTTCCCGACGGGAAAACTTACCCGCCCCCCCGTCCGGCCCTTCCCGTACCGACACCCCATGCCGCAGACGCCCTTGGTCCGCCAGATGTACAAATTGCTTAAAAGATAGTTCCGTCGTTTGAATCGTTTTCATGATGGGAATATTGACCTAGCGTTTGGGATTCTCGGATTGGTTCTTAAAACCCGCTTGTATCTTCCATCCGGGATTCGTCTCGCCAGAATCGGTCTCGTACGCGCCCACGTCAAAAGGTTCTTTTCGCCGTCTGCCGTTAAAATCGAATTTCGGTGCGAATTCCGGATCGGCGCTTTCGAGTAACGCCGAACCGCTCGTAAGCCAGAAATCCTGTTGGGCCGAATTGACGAATGTTGTTTCCAGGTCGCCTCCGTTCATAAATTTTGTGTTGTCGATCGCCACGCCGTTCAATCGACCGGTTACATAATTAGCACTGCACGTTGCGTTCGTAATGCCGGCAGCATCGATCGCGACGCCGTTCGGACAATAAATGGCATTGTTAGCCAGCACCATATTTTTCGCCTTGCCCCAGCGAATCCGGATGCCCCGGGGATGGTTCACAATCGTATTGTTGACAATCGTAGTGTTCTGCATCTTCGGCGCCGCCCCGTGTGGCGACGCTGTAATCCCCTGGATCGAACAGTCAAATATTATGTTATTCCGTATCACCGCGTCGGATACCGCCTGAATCCCCTCGCCCGCCTTCCAGATCACGTTGCCCTCGACGAGATTCACCCCCTTGCCGTTCGAGCCATAGACAAAAATCCCCGGATACTGTTTACCGAGATTGGTGTCGTGAATCACGTTGTTGCGTATCACGTTGTTATACGAGCCGAATTTGATCTCGATCCCGTCGTTCCCTCCGCCGCTCGTTCCGCGCGTGTGGTGAATGTAATTTCCTTCGAACACCGAATCCGTGGTGATGCACGAACCGTTATGACAGCCGATGTACATCCCCTCGCCCTCGGTGGGACCGCGCGTACTCAGCCCCGTGTGATGGATGTGATTCCGTCGTACGATGAAATGATCGCAGTTGCCGCTGTTCATCGTTAACGCGTTGTTGCCCGTATGCGAAATCTCGCAATCCTCAAACGTCACGTGATGCCCACGGATGAACCGCACCCCGCTGCTGCCCCCCTTGAATTGCAGCCCTCGCACGATCAGGTATTCGCAATCCACGAACTCGATATTGTTATGCCGGTCGATATTATCCGCTGGCCGGGTCAGCAGTGGCTTCTCCCCCTTGGCCGCCCGAATCACGATCGGCTGCTCCGCCGTCCCCTTCGCCGTCGCCGCCCGCCGACCTGTCTGCGAATACGTTCCCCCCTTCAATACCAACTCATCGCCCGCCCTGAGCTGGTTCGCGATTCGCTCAAACTCTTCATCCCCGCCCACCGTCGCCGGACCGATCTCATACCGCGCCCCCGATAAATCCGAACCGATTGCGATAAGCAAACCGATAAATACCCATCCCCCCAATCGCCGTTTGATATCATATCGTCCCATGATGCTCCTTTTCGTTGAATCTATGATAACAAATGAACTGCCGCGCGAACATATGTTATATCACCACGCTATACTTTTTCTTGTAAGGTGGGGCATTGCCCCACGCGTTTAAAGCCCCCGCTGGTAAGCGGGGGATCGAACATCCTGTTCCTTCAAAC
>CAZNQT010000069.1:0-13260 GCA_964574885.1 uncultured Pirellulales bacterium | reverse complement strand
GGGATCGACTCTATGTTACCCTGGCCTATCAATCCCCCATGTCGATCCTAAATGCCGCCACCGGCGAAATCATTACTACGGTTGCAGATACGAAAAATACCCACGAGATCCTCGTTAGCGACGGCATCGCCCTGGCCTATACACAGCAGGTGGTGCAAGATCCTGCTCGATCTAAAAAAACCGTGACCGCCGCCCTCGTCGCGGTTCAGGGCGATACCGGAAAAGTGCTCTGGCAACAACCCACGCCGCCGATTCGACCGTTGGCCTTGGCGATTGACAACGGACGCATCATCTATATCAGCGGTAAAAACCTTATCGCCCGCGATCTGAAAAACGGTGTTGAACTCTGGAAGGTGCAGCCGAAATGGCTCACTCCCAAAACGATGCTGACGACCGACGATGTGATCGTCATGCAGGGCGGCAAGCACGTTGCGGCCTTGGATGCGACCAATGGCAAACCGCTCTGGCAGAAAAACGTACCGTCAATCGGTGGCGGCGAGGGTGATGACCTCTTCGTCATTGACGGACTGGTCTGGCGCGGCATACTCAGCGTTGATGACAATGGCAAAGTCGTCCGGAAGAGCCCCCATGCCCTCGTCATTGGCTGGGATCTTCGCTCCGGAGAAGAAAAGAAACGAATCCTCGTCAAAAACCTCCGCAGTCCCGAACATCACCATCGCTGCTATCGTAACAAAGCCACCAATCGCTACCTCATCAGTTCCTACGAAGGCGCCGAGTTCCTCGATTTCCAGGCGGACAATAACTCCCAGCAGAACTGGATGCGCGGCGCCTGCAAGTTCGGTATGATGCCCTGCAATGGCATGCTCTACGTCCCCCCGGATCAATGTTTCTGTCAGCCCGGCGCGAAATTACTGGGATTCCTTGCCGTCAAGACCGAACCCGTTATCCCTCTTACGCCCGTCCCCGACCAAAATCGCCTCGAAAAAGGCCCCGCCTACGGAACCAACCTCAGCACCGCTGTGGACACCGCTTCCGCTGGGGATTGGCCTACCTTCCGACACGATCCCGCCCGTAGCGGTACTACCGGAAATCGCGTACCCTCAGACCTGAAAATCGACTGGAAACTCCCCCTCTCCGCCCCCCTGACCGCCCCCGTAGCCGTCGGAAACCAGGTCTTCGTCGCCGAGATCGACAAACACTCCCTGCATGCCTTAAATATGACCACAGGCAAAGAAATGTGGGAATTCACCGCCAATGGACGCATCGACTCACCCCCCACGATCTACCGGAATATGATCCTTTTCGGCGCCAAAACCGGGTACGTCTATTGCCTGCGTGCTGCCGATGGTGAACTCATCTGGCGTTTCCTCGCCGCACCGACCGATCGCCGCATCGCCTCGTTCGACCAGATCGAATCCGTCTGGCCCGTCCACGGAAGCGTCCTCGTCGATAATGATATTGCCTATTTTACCGCCGGCCGCTCCACCTATCTCGACGGTGGCATCCGCGTCTATGCCCTCGATCCGGTTACCGGAAAAATCCTCCATAAGGGACTCCTCGAAGGCCCCTTCCCCCACGTCCCCAACACCCGCGATTACGCCTTTTACCTCACCGGCGCCAATTCCGACGTTCTCGTCAGCCAGGACGGTTACATCTATATGCGCCAGAAAAAATTAACCCCCGACTTAAACGAAGTAAACGTCGAGGTCTTATCCAGCAAAGGCGCCCAGAACGTCGGCCTGCACGTCTTCTCCACCTCCGGTCTCCTCGACGACTCCTGGTACAACCGCACTTTCTGGATGTACTCCCAGCGTTGGCCTGGTTTCCAGTTGGCCAACCAGGCGCCCAAAACCGGACAACTGCTCGTCGTGGACGACAAAAACACCTATGCCGTCCGCGTTTTCTATCGTCGCAACGTACATAGCCCGATGTTCTTCCCCGCCACCAAAGGCTATCTGCTCTTTGCTGATGCGAATACCAACGAGCCGCAGATCGTCGGCGATACCGGCTGGCGCAAACCGCTCGAATGGCTCCCCCAATCGAACATCCCGCGCGATGGTAATCCCGGATTGGAACAGGTCAAATGGGGATTTGGAGCCGACAAGGGCATTGGCTATACCCGCGCCGCGCCGCCGCTCTGGACTCATTGGCTGCCCGTACGCATTCAGGCGATGGTTAAGACCGCCGATACCCTTTTCGTCGCCGGCGCCCCGGACGTGCTGGACGCCGACGATCCCTATGCCGCCTTCGAAGCTCGCAAAGGCGCCAAACTCGTCGCCGTCTCCGCCGCCGATGGAAAATCACTCTCGGAGTTGCCGTTGGAGGTGCCCCCGGTTTTTGATGGACTCATCGCCGCGGGCGGACGGCTCTTAGCATCCTTGCATAGCGGAACGGTTGTCTGCCTGACCGGAAAGTAATGGTTAGAATCTGCGCTGTATAATTGAGTTTTGCGAAAATACGGTAATTATAAAAAATCCATGACTATTAAGGCCGTCCTATTTGATCTCGGTGAAACCTTACTCCATTATGGTAAGGTGAATGTCAATGCGTTGCTTGAACAGGCGGCCCGGTTGTCTTATCGCTTCCTCCGGGAATGCAATTCCCTTCAGGAGAAAACCCAGAGTTTCCGCCGCTATCACCGCCTCACCGCCTTTCACATCAGGTGGCGCTATCTATGCTCTCATCTAAGTCATCGCGAGTTTAACGGCCTCACCTTGCTCCGGCAAATTCTCCGCAAAATGAAAATCACTCTCGCCCCGGACCAATTGGAAGAGCTTGCCTGGCTCTGGTATAAACCCGCCGCCGATCTGGCGACGATGGAGCCCAACCTGCATCAGCACCTCCGCAAACTCCGCGCTATGTCGCTGGACCTGGCGATAATTTCCAACACCTTCTCGCCCGCCCAGGTCATAGATCGCCACCTGCAGCAATTGGATCTCCTGCAATTTTTCCCGCTCCGCCAGTACTCATCCGACACCATCTTTCGCAAACCCGACCGCCGCATCTTCCAGGACACCCTCCAAAAACTCAATATCGCACCCGACCAGGCAATCATGGTCGGCGACCGCATCCGCGAAGACATCCGCGGCGCCCGAAAACTCGGTATCAAAGCCGTCCTCAAACGCGGCCTCAATAATAAACATAAAAACGTCAACAACACCCCCGTAATCCACGCCATCGCCGAACTGCCCGACTTGATCCGAAATTGGCCAACCTGAAACCTGAAACTTATTCCTGTGGACTGAAGGCTGTAAACTTTTATTTTAATTCGTTGGAATAACAAATGTCGGTTCGATTTATCCTCGGTAGAAGTGGCAGCGGCAAAACGCATTATTGCCTGGAATCTGTCCGTACCGAGCTGCGCCGTTCTTGCCGTGGCGAGTCGTTGATATTGCTCGTTCCTGAACAAGCCACCTTTCAAATCGAACAATCCCTGCTCGCTGACGGTCTCCTCACCGGCTACCATCGCGCTTACGTCGTCAGCTTTGCCCGCCTGGCCCGCCTGATCCTTCAGCAAACCAATCCTCCCCTCCTCCCGCCGCTGACCGAAACCGGCAAACAAATGATCCTTCGCCGACTCTTGCAGCAGCATCAAAGCGACCTGACAATTTTTGCCCGCGCCGCCGACCGTGGCGGCTTCGTCGCGCAACTCAGTCGCATGATTAGCGAATTGCTTCAGTATCAAAAAACTCCCGAACAACTTTTCCGACAGCGCGATCGACTCAGCCGACAAAACGTCCCTGCTGCCACGGCCATAATGGAAAAACTCTCTGACTTGGCCGTCATCTTTCAGACCTATGTGCAGTACCTCGATGGCTGCTTTATCGATCCGGATGAATTTCTCAATGTTATGAGTCGATTCTGCTCTCAGGCGAAAATCCTGCAAAACGCTCGACTTTGGATCGATGGCTTTGCCGGTTTCACCCCCCAGCAGTTTACTGCCTTAGAGAGCTTGCTCTCGACCGTCGAGCACGCCGATATCACCCTCTGCCTCGATCCCCAAAGCCCCGCCTGTCGCCGGATTCAGACCTCCGACATGGAGTTCGACGCCCTCGATGATGCCGACTTGTTTCATCCTGTTTTGCAAACCTGCCTGCGCCTCAATCAACTGTGTCGGAAAAACAAGTTCTCCCCACGGCCTCCCGTCGTCGTACCGGCCTATTCCGGGGACGGTCCCTTGATGCCCCGGTTTCGTTGTAGTCCTGCCCTCGCCGAACTCGAAACCAACTGGGTGCAAAAGCGACCACCTCACTCCAAAAAGCAATCGTCCGTCTCGCCCCGTCAGAGCACCGTTGCAGCGGAGATTCCCCTCGAAAATATCGTCCTCGTCGAAGCGCCGCACTGCCGCGGCGAAGTCGAAGCCCTGGCGCGTCATATCCTCCGGCTCTGCCGCGACCGCCGCTATCGCTTTCGCGACATCGCCGTCATCCTCCGGGACTTCGAACCGTATCGGGAATTGATCGAAGCCGTCTTTAACGACCACGGCATTAGCTACTTTCTCGACCAACGTCGTTCCGTACGTCATCATCCCCTCATTGAGTTGCTCCGCTCCGTTCTGGTCGTCCTCTGCACCAACTTTAAAACCGAACCTGTCCTGCGCTTCCTCAAAACCGACTTCGTACCCATCCCCCGCGCCGCCGTCGATACCCTCGAAAACTTCGCCTTGGCGCATGGTATTCAGGCCCAGCGCTGGTACGATCCTCAGCCCTGGCGCTTTCGAAGACCTGAAGCCGCGAATCTCCCCTTTGCCTCTACGTCCGATCGGATGCTTCCGGACGATCTCTCCGGCGAACAATTAAATACCTGGCGCCGCCGGGCCGTCGAACCGCTGCGACTCATGGCAGCTGATCTTTTCGCCGATCCCGCCCGCACCGATCAACTCCTTTCTGTTCGTCAGGTTACCGCCCAATTGTTTCGCCTGATGCAGAACCTCAACGTTCCTCAAATCCTTTCCCAATGGACCCAACAAGCCAATACGGAAAATCAGCTCGACGATGCTTGTTCCCATCAACAAATTTATTCTCAGGTGATCTCCCTGTTGGACGAGCTCGTCGAAGCCCTCGGTGATTGCGAAATCACCATAACCCAGTTCGCGGAAATCTTCACTACTGCTCTGAGCCAGATGACCCTCGCCCTGATTCCTCCCGCTCTGGACCAGGTGCTCGTCGGCGCCGTCGAGCGCTCCCGACATCCCCATATCCGCGCCGCCTTCCTCCTGGGCGTCAACGAAGGCGCCTTCCCCAAATTCTCTCAGCCCGACTCCCTCTTCACCGACCGACAGCGGCAGCTATTATCCGACGACGGATTCGAATTGGCGCCCACCTCCGCCGAAAAACTTCTGCATGAGCAGTACCTCGCCTATATCGCCTTGACGCGTCCCAGCGAGTTCCTCTGGATCAGTTACCCTGTCTCCAATGAGAAAGGTTCCGAACTCAATCCCTCCCCGATCGTCAATACCCTCAGGACCGTTGTCGATAATCTTCCGGTGGTCCGATTGCTCGATCGTCATGATCCCGATCTCACCGCCGTTACCAATATTGCTCAACTATCCCAACAGTTGGCTTGCGCCCTGAACGCTTCGTCCTCGTCGGCTCTTCCGGATGCCTCCCGGCAACTCCTGCGCTATGCCTGTTCTCGTCCGGATTGGTCCGAAACCATTCAATCCGCCCTCTCCGGCCTGACCTATGCGAACCAGGCGTCCCTGACCGAGTCCGTTCTGGGGGATGTATTTTCCCCAACCCTCGAGAGCAGTGTCTCGCGCCTGGAAAGCTTTGCCGCCTGTCCCTTCCAGCACTATGCCCGCTATATCCTCCTTCTGCAGGAACGCCAACGACTCCAATTGGCCCCCGTCGATATTGGCGCCTTCTTCCATCACGCCCTCTGTCGAATCTTCCAACGCCTGCAAAAAGAAAACCTCTCCTGGCAGCGAAGTTCCCAGGACCAGGTGGAGAATATCGTCGAACATGTTACCCAGGCGATCCTCAAAACCGACGAATGGTTCTCTCAGTTAATGGAGCAGTCGCAAAGGAATCGCTTTTTGATCGATCATGCGATTCGGAGATTAAAACAATTTTGCCAATTGCTCCGCCAATCCGCACAAGTCAGCCGTTTCCAACAGCAGGAGGCGGAGTTGGCCTTCCAGACCGGCGCCTCACTACCCGCCCTGACCCTCGAACTCAAACGAAACCGCCGACTCGCTTTGCGCGGCGTCATCGATCGTATCGACGTCGCTGATCGCCCCGATGGCGCCCTTGGCATCGCTGTCTTTGACTACAAAACGTCCGCCCGTAAGTTTTCCTTCGACCATTTTTATCATGGCCTCTCCTTGCAGTTGATCAGTTACCTCCTTGTCCTGCAAAACCACTACCAACAGCCCGATGCCTCCGATATCCAAGCCGCCGCCGCGCTCTTCCTGCCCATCCTACCCAAATCATCTACCAAACCTGAGCACCCTCCGGACGACGTCCTCGATTCCTTAACGCAATCCGAAACCAATAGTTCACCCCCCAAAGCCCTCGGCGTCATTGATAGCGACTGGGTCTCCTTCTTGGATGACAGCGTTAAACCTAATTCTACGTCTCGATTTTATGACTTCCGTATCAATAAAGATGGCTCCCTGGGTAGCGCGCGCTCCAATTCTCTCCTGACGGCCGACCAACTGCAATCCGTATTGAACCATTGCCGCCATACCCTCGCCAAACTCGCCGAACAGATTGTAAACGGCAATATCTCCGTTACCCCGTACCGCCTCGGCGATAAGGAAACGCCCTGGTCCTTTTGCCCGTTTAAGCCCCTTTGCCGCTTCGATCCCGCCCGCGATCCCTACCGCCGTCTAACTAAATTATCCAAACCCCAGGTACTCGATACCCTAAATAAATAAAAGGAGTATAGATATTCCAACCAGAAACCAAAAACTTGAAACATTGAACATGGAACATTGAACATTAAACAAAATATCCTTCGTCTTGAAAAAGTTATGCCTGATTTCCACTGGACATCCGAACAACGCGCCGCTATTGAAACCGTCCATGGCGATCTCTTGATCACCGCCGCTGCCGGCGCCGGTAAAACCGCCGTCCTCACCCAACGCTGCATCCATCTGTTGACCGGCATCGATCCGCCTTGCAGCATCGACGAACTCCTGGTCCTGACCTATACCGAAGCCGCCGCCGCCGAAATGCGACGACGCATACGCTCCGCCCTCTATGAACTTGCTGCCATGCCCACGACGGGAGGTGCCAACACAAAAGCCCCCTCCGCGAGGAGGGGGATCGATCAACGACTGGGTGGCAGCCTCAAGCGAGTCTGCGAGCTTGGGGCTGGAGACCATCCCGCCCGCATCCGCCGTCAACTCGCCCTTCTCGAACAGGCCCGCATCTCGACCATCCATTCCTTCTGTAACGCCCTGCTCCGCGAATACTTCTATCGCTTGAACCTCGATCCCGGCTTTGAAGTCCTCGACGCCGACGAAGCCGACCTCTTGAAACTCCAGATCGCCGACGAACTTTTTGAAGAGTATTACGCCCGTTCGCAGGCCGACGATTCCTCCGATGACTTTGCCCGTTTTGTTCGTTCCTATTCCACCGGCGCCGGCGATCGCAAACTGATCGACCTGATCGTTCGCCTGCACAATTTCCTCGAAACCCTGAGCGATCATGCCGCCTGGACCGAGCACGCCAAACAAATGCTCCAAACCCCTGATTCGGCCGATCCCCAAAACCTCTTCGTCGTACAGCGTCAGAAAGAGTTATTGAAACTTCAACTGCATAATCTCATCCAGCGTCTTAATATCGCCAAAACCGAAATCAGCCGCGACCCCAACTTGGAATTCTATATCCAATACCTCGACCGAAACGTGTTCCCCGTCTTGCGAGAAATCCACCACGCCCTCGATGCCGATGACCTTATCCAGGCTCTCAGAATCCTGGCCGAAAATGAATCGCTTGAAAAGCTGCCGCGCAAACCCCGTGATCTCTCCAAAGAATATGTCGCTCCCACCCAGCATCGGATCAACGCTGCCAAGGATGTCTATAAAACCATGATCCGGAAATTCGCACTCCCGCCCGAAAAGGTCATACGCCAACTGAACTCCTTAGCCCCCTCGATCCATCTCCTCTTGGATTTACAGCAAAACTTCTTGCAGCGCTATAACGACGCCAAACGACGACAAAACGTGCTCGATTTCGCCGACCTCGAACACCTCGCCCTCAGACTGCTTCTCGACGACGATCGACCCACCGACGTCGCCCTCCAACTCCGCGACCGCTATCGCTTCATCCTCGTCGATGAATACCAGGACATCTCGCCCATCCAGGAAACCCTCTTACAGACAATCTCCCGTGGTTTTCCCGCCGGCACAACTGAGCAGAAAGACGATCCAAATCTCGGCAACCTCTTTATGGTCGGCGACGTCAAACAGAGCATCTATAGTTTTCGACAGGCCGATCCGACGATCTTTCTCGCTAAACTGAATCAGTTTACCCCGTACCATCCCGATAAATCTTCACCGGAGATTCCTTCCCAGGCCCGCATCGATCTGAACCGAAACTTCCGTTCTCGCCGCCCGCTTATCAATGGCGTCAACTATATCTTCTCCCGCTGCATGACGACCGAGTTCGTGGGCTTCGATTACCAGCGCGACGCCCAACTCCTCTACGGCGCCGAATTCTATGACAAACTGCCGCCCGCCTCCGATGCCGAAATGTCGCCCGCGATCGAACTCCACCTTATCGAACGCGATCTCGACGATACGGAGAGCGAAAACGAAAACGAACAAACCGACGACGCCGATATGGACGACGACCGGATCGAATTGGATGCCGCCCGTCGCGAAGCAATGATCGTCGCGCGCCGCATCCGCCAAATCGTTGGCGCCGATCGCCCCGATGCTAAACCCGAATTCCAGATCGTCGATCCTGACTCCCAACAACTTAGACCTGTTACGTATCGCGATATCGTCATCCTGCTCCGCTCCCTGAAAATGCGCGCCGAAATCTGGAGCGAGGTCTTCCATCAACTCCACGTTCCCGTCCACGCCGAACTTACCGGCGGCTTCTTCGTCGCTACCGAAATTCAGGACGTGCTATGCCTCCTTCAACTCTTGGAAAATCCTCAGCAGGATATCCCCCTCGCCTCCGTCCTCCGCTCCCCCTTCGTCCGCCTCGACGAATCCCAACTGGCCGTCGTCCGCCTCCATACCCCCGGCCAATCCTATCACCAGGCCGTCTTCCGCTACGCCCGCTCCGGGCCCGACGAAACCATCCGACATATACTATCCACGTTCCTCGACCGACTCGACGACTGGCGCACCCTCGCTCGCCGCGAACCGCTCGCCCAACTCCTCTGGCGGATCTATCGTGACGCCAACCTGCTCGCCTACGTCTCGGCCCTGCCCGAGGGCCGACAACGGTACCGCAACCTCCTCCGCCTCCACGACCGCGCCCGCCAGTTCGACTCCTTCGCCAACCAGGGCCTCGCTCGATTCCTCGCCTTCATCGAAAAGCTCCGCGCAGAGGAAGGCGACTTCGGGCCCGCCCCCGTACTCACCCAGGCCGACAACGTCGTCCGCATTATGAGCGTCCACAAAAGCAAGGGCCTCGAATTCCCCGTCGTCATCCTCGCCGACCTTTCCCATAAATTCAACCAGACCGACCTGAAATCTGACATCATCTACAAAAGAGATCCATCGTGTCCTATTGGCTTACGAATAACCGGTTCGGACACTGCTGACCGCTATCCCACCATGACCCACCACCTCGTCGCCGCCGACAAAGAACGCGCCCTCCTCGCCGAGGAACTACGCATCCTCTATGTCGCCCTCACCCGTGCTCGCGAACGACTCCTCCTGTTCGCCTCCGCACCCCTCGACAAATGTAGAAAAAACTGGCAATTCTTTAAAGGTAGGCTCACTTTAGATGACAGTGGTAGGCCCAGTTCCGAAGACCCAAATTACAAAACAAACCCATTTTCCCCCGTTTCTACCCCAAAATCGCCGATTTCACCTCCCTTAACTGTGAATCCCCTGCCCGAATTCGTCCTAAATGCCGCCCGTTCACCCATCGATTGGCTCGGCCCCGCCCTGGCGAACCATCCGGATTTGCACGATTTCCTGCAAAACACCAATGGCGATACGTCGGTTACCTTCGGTTCACGGTTTCAGGTAATTGCCTACAACGCGGAGGAAATATCGCGGTTGGCGGGGCAGGTTGGCAGAGAACGGGAATCGAGTGCGGTATCTAAAGATATACAGGACTTGATGTTAGGAAAAGAGCCTAAGGAAATGGGTACATTAAGTATGGAAACCAAGGAGGTGATCGAGCGGTTGAAGTGGCGGTATCCGCAGGCGGGATTGACGCAGTTGGGGGCGCGGACGAGCGTGACGGAATTGAAGCGGCAAATGAATCCGGATTACGATCCCGATTTCTCACCGGAAGGGAAACCGCCGGCGGATCCGTATCATTTGACGCCAAAGTTTCTGCAAGAGGGGGCAACGCGGATCAGTGCGGTAGAGATTGGGTCGTGGACGCACCTGTTCCTGCAGCATGTGGAGCTGGATCGGAAAGTGGACCTGACCGATCTGAATAAGCAACTGGAGGAGTTGGTCGGCAGGGGGGTGTTCTCGGTGCAGCAGGGGCAGGCGGTTGCTATGGAAGGCGTGGCGCGGTTTTTTACTTCGGAGTCGGGGCGGGAGATGTTGGCGCATCGAGAAACGGTGGAGCGGGAATGGCCTTTCACGTTGGCACTGCCGATCAGGGAAGTATATCCCAATGTGATCTTGAACGAGCAGGAAAAGGAAGAAACAGTTTTGATACGCGGGATTATCGATTGTCTGTTCGAGACGGCCGAAGGCATTCGCATTATTGATTTTAAGACGGATGATGTGGAGGAGGCCGAATGTGCAGCGCGGGCGGAATCGTATCGGGTACAGATGCAGTTATACAAAAGAGCAGTGGAGGGCATATTAAATGCGAAGACGGCGGGGAGTGTGTTGTATTTCTTGCGGCCAGGAATAGCGGTAGAAGTGAATTAAAGGTTTCTGGTTTCTGGTCTCTGGTCTACGGTTCAAGGATTCAAGTTTCAGGTTTCAGAGTAGATGGGTAGATGGGTAAATGAGAGAAAAAGTTCACGGTTCACAGTAAGAGAAGGTGGGAAGGGTGTGAAAGGTGAGAAGGGTAAGAAAGGTGCGAAGAGTGTAAAGGGTGAGAAATGTGGGAAGGGTGAGAAGGGTGGGAAAGTGAGAAAGGGGGAAATATTTAAGATTTCAGATTTCAGGTTGAAATGGGGAGGTTAAACTATTTTAGCCACAGAGGGCACAGAGATCACAGAGATAATAGGTGCGAAAATACTTATTATGTCAATTTTCTTCGGAGTGGTTGTTCGGGGGAGGAAAGATATCGGGGGCGAGGCGATGGAAGCGGGCGGCGATTTGTTCTTTGGTTTGACCCATCTGCTTGAGGAGGTCGGTATAGTTATAAAAAGCAGATTGGAGATGGGGGTGGGGATGTTCGCATTGGCGGGAGAACTGGAGAAGAATTACCAAATGTCGTTCCATGAGGGGTTCGGCGTCTTCGAGGCGGTTGGTGACCTGAAGAAGTTGGGCCAGATTATTGAGGACTATGGCGACTTTGGGGTGATCGGGGCCAAAGGATTTTTCATCAATAGTCAAGGCGCGGCGATACATAGATTCGGCTTCTTTTTGCCGGTTCGTGGCCTCCAATAATCCGGCCAGATTGTTGAGGTCTGTAGCGACTTTGGGGTGATCGGGGCCAAAGGAGTTTTCGTCTATTTCGAGGGCGCGGCGAATGAGGGATTCGGCATCGTCGAGTCGGTTGGTAACATGGAGCAGTTGGGCTAGATTGTTGAGGGCGATGGCGATATTCGGATGATCTTTACCATAAGATTTTTCAAAAATCTCGATAGCACGTTTAATTAGGGATTCGGCGTCGTCGAGACGGTTGGTGTTCTGGAGTAAAGAGGACAGAATGATGAGGTCTCTGGCAACATTGGGGTGATTGGGATCAAAGGATTTTTCGTCGATGTCGAGGGCGCGGCGCATGAGTGGTTCGGCGTCTTTGAGGCGGTTGGTGGTATTAAGTAATTGGGCCAGATTGTTGAGGACTATGGCGACTTTAGGGTGATCGGGGCCAAAGGATTTTTCGTCGATGTCGAGGGCGCGGCGCATGAGGGGTTCGGCTTCTTTGAGCCGGTTGGTGTCTTTTAACAATAAGGCCAGATTATTGAGGCAGATAACGCGGTCCGGCTACATACTGCCGTTCCTTCGGGACTTTATCCCCGGTTGAAACGGGGGTCTAGAAACTATGCGAGACAAAGTGGAAGCGCAAGAAGAATCATAGAATACCAGCAACCTCCACCCCCAAGCTCGCAGACTCGCTTGGCGGCGCCACCCAAACAGTGTTCCGGTAGGTATTAAAAACACCCGGAGAATCCTGGATTCCCGCTTTCGCGGGAATGACATAATGTATCATTATGCGTTTCCACTAAGATATTAGCACAGCTGACGCAGCCGTGGCACACATGCAATGGGCGGCTACGTAGGGCCGCCCCTACCCATCGATGTGATTGCAATCTCGATTTATGTGTCAACCGATACATGGGTAAGATTTTATACCGACGACATAAGTAACAGTTTCCCGGGCTTAGGGGATCTAAGGTAAATGCTTTGTAAATAAGGGTTTATGGTAATTGGGGGCAGGTAGTATCAAGGTTTGATAGATCGTTTTGATTTAAAGGGGATTTTTTATGAAATAAAAGGATGGTGGGGAGCGTTAGACATTACAAGAAGGCAGAGTATGCCACACGGAAAGGGAAGTTCAGTTGGATACCTGAATTTCAGATCGGAAGTTTAATTAAAGGAGAATTGTCATGTCGAGATGGAAATTAACAATTGGACTGGTGGCCATGCTGTGCGTGGCGGCACTGCTGGTCGGTCAGGTGTATTCACAGGCCGGGGGCGCCAGAGGAGGCGGTCGTGGGGCAGCGGGTGCTCGCGGGACGGGAATGCGGGGCCAAGGCTTCAATTTTGAAGAGATGCAACAGCGAATGATGCAGCGGATGAAGGAGTCATTGGAGGCGAACGACGCTCAGTGGAGTAAGATGGAGCCGCTGCTGACGAAGACGATGGAATTGCAGCGTGAGCTGCGTAGCGGAGGTCGCTTTGGCCGGTTTGGTCGCGGCGGCGCCATGGGAGGCCGAGGACCTGCTGCCGGTCAAGGGCGTGGTCCGAATACCGGACAAGGTCGAGGTCCCAATACCGGGCAAGGTCGAGGTCCGGTCGACAAC
>CAZNQT010000068.1:1956-13530 GCA_964574885.1 uncultured Pirellulales bacterium | reverse complement strand
CCTTTTTACCTATCAATTCCTATCTCTTTTTTGGTTGCGGCTCGACCGCCCTAAGGAATTTTGAGGAAAACCGGGCAAGGAATGGAATTTTCTTGGTCCTGCAAAAGCGAATTTTGTAAAATTATTGATGCTTTATGGAGTCAGTAGTGTTTTTTAACTGTTTAAATGGAAAATGTTAGATATAATGTCTGGAACATAAAACCAGGAATACTGAAGGTGTGCAGACTATGAAATTCACAATGATCTTCTTTTATGTGTTAATTATGTTATGCCCATTGACGCAGGCAGCGGATACAGAGGAGATGGGGCGGATGGCATCCCGGCGGTGGCACGAATGGCGCAAGGGCCAGAAAACTTATCCGCTGGCAGCGTGGGGGTACTTTTCCCGGTCGAAGAACGATGGTTCGACAGAGGAATTTCAGCGTTACGCTCAAGCGGGTTTGACGATAATTTCCGTGTCGGAAAGACAGTATGACAAGGCGACGAAGGCGGGTCTGCAGGTGATTATCGGCGGGTGGCAGAAGCTTTACAAGGATAAAGGCAAGTTACAAAGCGTCATTGTATTTAATAACAGTCACGCGGCGGTGACGGGGTTTCAGCTTACGGATGAACCGCACCCGGATTTGTTCGAGACACTGGGAGAAGCGATGGAGACCATTTATCACCAGGATCGTAACCTTACGCTGCCGATTATAGATATGTTACCGAATTGGGCCTGGCAACTGAAGTTAAACAGGCGGGTCGAGAAGTTCGGTCTCAATTATGACGCTTTTATGCGTAAATACATCCAGACGGTGCATCCACCGGTTCTGCTGAACTGTTGTTATCCACCGTTAAAGGATGGGACGGACCGGCCGGAGTTTTACGCAAACCTAGAGACGTTCCGCAAGTATACCTTAGCGAACGATATCGGGCTGATGGGTTTCGTTCTCATCAACGATCATATGTGGTATCGCCGGCCGAGTGAATCGGACATCCGCTGGCAGGTGTATTCCTGTGCGGCGTACGGATGCCAGGGGATCTGGTATTATAACTGGCGGATCAGGCCGAATGACAAGTTTGGGCAAGGGATGGTTATTTACGATACGCTGGAACCGACACAGGAGTTTCATGTCGTCCGGGAGGTTAACTGTGAATTGTGTGCGCTTAGCGCGGTGTTGATGAAACTCAAGTCCGTGAATGTGTATCTTACGGGGAACATTGTGCCGCCGGGAACCATGTGCTATCCGGATGAGGGGATACCCGGGAGTTGCTCCATCGAGCGGTTTGGAGTCAATAATTTCATTATCGGGGAATTTATCAACCAGGACGATCCGGCGGACGAGAGCGCGTATATCATGCTGGTGAACAAGCGTCACGGTGCTGGCTTGTCAAGCGGGGATGCTTCCCTGGCGGCGGAGGCAGTATTCCGACCTACGGTTAATTTCAAGAGCGTGTCGCAGTACAGGGCATCCGACGGGTCATTGAAAAAACTGCAACCGGTACGGGTTGACGGGGAAGAGGGGTATTACCGTTTGAAAGTCCCCGGCGGACAAGGTGTTTTACTGAAATTTTCGAAGGACTAAATACCAGACAGACTTGAGCACTTTTCTTAGGGGAATTCGAGTCAAAGAAAATATTGATTTAGGAAGTTTATATGGTGGGGTCACTTTAAAGCTTTTTTTGAACACGAATTGCGTCAGGTGAGAAATCAGCCAGGGAAATACTTTCAACGTAAACGAGCTTCCCCGTATAGCCGTCATGAAAGCGGATGAGCACATTTGGCGTATCGTAGGCAAACCATTGTTGTCCCGGCACCTTTGGAGATGCGGTTTTCATTACATTGTTGACCTGAATCACGACATAGTAGGTATTGCGATTGTGTGTGTATAAGACGTTATTGGGTGAAGGCGCCGCCCATTTTACCACCACTTGCCTGCCCAAACTATCCCACTTTCCGCCCAGCGGCATATTACCGCAGGTCCCAATCGGATGGCGAGAGGATCCCATGGGACCGGCGAGAATTTCCCACAAATTATCCGTAATCTTGACTGACATGGCGTTATGCACATCACCGGTAATAATGACTATCGGCTTATTTATTTTATCCAGCGCGTCGATCAAGAATTCTCGTTCCGCCAGATAAGAAGAGAAACCATCTCCTTTAGGCACCATCGCGCCGGGAGGTGGATCGTTAATCAGCTCCGGATCTTGTAATAGAAGCACATGAAACGCCGTATGATGAATCACCCATGGATCCGGAGAGATCACAAAGATAAAGTCTGCCTTACTGGATTGAATCTTTTCCAGAAACCATTTTTTTTGTGCCGTACCCAAGAGAAAAGTTTGGGGATCGTCAAGATGTTTCGAATGATAGGGCCCCCTTTCGCCCCGCATATCCAGGGCGAAGAAATGGCAATTGGCAATCTGCCAATCAAAATAAAAATGGGTGCCGATACTGTAATTAATTTCTTCGCTAGCCTTAAATGCCGGTTTCAAGCGTAAATGATGCTTATCGATAATTTTCTCCAAGCCATATACGCCGGCATTTTCGGGCCATTTCGGTTTGGGTCCACCTTTGGTATAAATACCCACATGGATGGTACTAACCGTTTCGGGTCGTAATTTTGAAAAGTCCACATGAGGATCGTACAAAATATCATCGTTCTTTTTAACCACCGCTTTACCGAAAACAAGGTTTCCCCGATAGGGACTGGGATAATTCGCCCAGTCGCAATACTCCGTCCACGCTTTGAGTCCAATGTCCCGCATCAGGCAGGGTCCTCGTCCAAAACCTACATAACCGCTACCGAAAAGATTGTCGCCAATTTCATGATCGTCATACGTGTACAACATAGGGACATAACGACGCAATTTGGAAAACCCCCGTCCCCGTTTCCAATACAACCGATAATTGGCTCTGATACCATCCAAGGTTCCATCGCGCAATTCCTCATAAATTGTATCCCCATTCATGATATGAAACATGATCTCCTCTTTATGCTTGTTGAGCAGCGTATGAAAAGAGATCGGATCCCCATATTCCAGACTCGGTTCTCTCTCCTGGCTGGCACAATGACCAACAGAAAAGCAAAGATTGAAAAGGCCCTTGGGATTATTGTCTGGATCGGCGCACAAATTCATGTCCGGTAGGGTCATAAACGAAGGCCATGGATCATGAAAGTCAAGGCGGGTGTCAATTAATTGTCCTCGGATCACGACACCGTAATAATATCGCAGATGTGCCTGCAGATTCGTTAGTTCCACATAACCCGTGTTATCCATTTCGGTCCGCGTTTCACCCTCAACACCCCGAGAAGAGGGTGTCAAAGGCAAAGTTTGGCTGTAAACAATACGAAATGACACGGGCTGCTTTGTACGCACCCAGATTCGCATGGAATTGGCAGCCGGAGCCCCTAAGACGGGTCCGTTCGTTAAAGCGGACACGCCATACGGAATCACATCGTTCGAAACCGGATCCGGCCATAGGGTACTGGCATGCACCGAGGCGTACAAGCAAAAGAATATCATCATAAATTCTTTCCTTAAGTGGCGGAACATCCCTAATTTCAGACTTTCGCGAATTTCAGTAAACATCTCATACTCCCAATTCGTTGTCACAAAGTTAAACCATTTTTTACCGATCTATATCGTAGTATCATTTCGAGAAAGATCTTTTTATTGGAATTTCAAGGTCAGTTACGGTTTGCACAGGTATTTCTATCGTGGCCGACGATCTCGTTTGATCGGTCCAAGTATCGGTGTGAAGTACGATTTTTTCAGGCGGATCGCGGCGAGGCGGTTTAGCGTAGAAACGAGCCAACTTGCCGTCGGGCGTTACTTGCAACTTAACCGTAATGATCCCAAAATCGGTTGGGACCTCTTCAAGCCGAATTTCACAACCAGCACGAACCCAAGCCGGAGGGAGTCCCTCAAAAAGATGTAATTCCTTGCCGCGTTCTAGCAGGAGCAGGTCTCGTAACAAGCAAATGAACTCTGGATTGACACCGTTGTGCGGCATATCGCCCGATCCTCTAGATGGATGCCCCAAACCTTGCTCTTCCCAACATCCCCATAAAGGAGACATATGATTGGCAAAGGCATAAAGAGTTTGGGCCGCCTTTAGACCGTTTCCCAGCCATAACCAAGCGTGTCCGTAAAAGGAGGCGAACGTCGTCCAAATCCCCTTGGAATTCCAACCCGTGCCATAGACCAGGCCTTGACGTTCGCAATCTTTCAGCATGGCCATGTTACCTCGTACCAGCGGATCGTTCGGTGAAAAAAGTTTACCCGGATATATACCGTGTAGAAACCCCCATTGGGCTTTTTGTGGTGTAATGGAGTGGTCTCCCATACGTGTCGGAAGATAATGATTTCCCCGGGAATCGATACGCATTTCCCGCTGGGCCGATTTTCGGAAGCTAGAGTAAAAATCACGAAATTCGCGTTGCCAATGGTCTGCTTGTTCCGTTTTCCCCAACCAACGAGCGGCATCAACGGCCGCACGCAAGCCTGTCAGAGACCAGTATATGTTGGTAAATTCAGGATACAGTCCCCACAAGCCTCCGTCACTGTTACCAGGCGGAACCAGTCCGTAGTGAAGCGATTTCGGATCGCTGGAAGCTTTATTACGCAAATGGCGTATAAAAGCCACGGCGTTTTCAACTCGAGGCCATATTTCACGTAACCATTGTTTATCCCCGCTTAGTCGTGCATACCTTACCATAGTCTCCAATGTTATGCCTGTTTCTTTCCAATAGTTCGCGATAAGCATAAAAGCACCGTCACCCCGTTTATAATTCATCAGATAACGAATGCCGCTACGAGCTTCCTCGAATTGCCCTAGAAATGACAACGCCTTAATCTGAAATGTACCGTCCAATATCCAAAATCCCCTATAATTAGAAGGGCCTCCAAGATAAGCGTATTCGCCGTTGCGTACTTCCCGAATTTGATAGATGCTCCGCAGGCAGGCGTCAAAGATTGCCTGTATTTCCGGATCGGGCACACGAATACGATCATAGGGAATAGTAACGTTTCTCCAATAGCCGATGGATTCAAGAAGCATTTTTTCCGCTTCGGCGGTGTTTTTCGGTAGTGGGGGCAGTTTCCAACCCCGCGCTACGCTTATGGCAATGGTATATTGATTTTGGGGCGGTAGAACCAGCGATTCGAAGCAAAGAACCTGCTGTCTTGCTGTTGCCGGATTAGGCAACGCGAAATCGCAAGTTAAAAATATGGTGGTTGAATTACCGAAACACACCTTTTTTTGTGCGGGTAAGGCAACGATTTCCCGCCGACTGTTAATCGTCAGAGTGGGCGTGATTTCCGTTGTCTTGTTGGTCAAGTTCCGGTAGTGTAAAAGCAGAAGATCATACCGAGGAGGTCCGTAATTTTTATAAGCAAATCCACAGTTTATGTAAGCTATTTCCTTCTTTTGGTACTTATCCGAAAGCAATTCTGTGAACGGAGGCGATTTTCCCTCAAAAAGCCATAAGACGTTGACAACGGCAGTTTGGTCCGCCGAATCCTTTGTCGCCGCAATCGCTAGATCGATCCAACCGTCTGCGTTTTCATCGGTTGCGTTAAGCGCGATCAATCCCGGCACGCGATAGCCAAACTCCTTTACGAGGTCAATTTTAAGTCGGCTGCTTCCTTCGATCTGAACATTTAGGATGCGCTGTCCGGGGTGTTGTTTTTCCCCTTCACAAAACCCCAAGACCAGTGTATAATTTTCCGTGGGAACAGCACCAAAACGATACCGGATTGGCTCTCCATATCCCAAGGCAACGAATTTAAAGGCGTTCGTACAGGGAAGGGATGGTTCTACCCATGCCTGTAAGGTCATCTGGTTGCCGATACGCTCGATGGCACCGGGACCGGAATTCCGAGTATAGTTCCCAGGTGCCCTCGAAGGTACCACAGCAAAAGCTTCTTCCGTCAATTCGACCGAATCGCTGCGTTTAACGGTGCGAACGACCGGAATCCTTGGGTCGAGTAATTCTTGGCGAATCACCTTGGTATCACGCAGCATCCCGGCTTTTAACCAGGTCTCGAAACCGCGGGGGCGCTGATATTCATACAACAGGGCCCCGTCGGAATTCACCTGGGTTTTTTGCCAGTCATCAGGAAAACAAATCAAGGTACGCCAAGTTTTCGGCGAGTATTTCAAATTGACTTCCCAGGAAAAATCATCCCTAATGTCGCTACCGGAAGCGAAAGTGGTAAATCGAAAAACGATAACCGTGATTAGAATTATGAGCCTCGTTTCACATCGGCAAATTTTTTTCATTCAAAAAGCATCTCCTCTAAGTACGATATTTTATTAAAAGCGCGCATTCGTATATTTAACTCCTTCTTTAAAACCGTTTTTCAAACAATTGTTTACCTTTATTCTTTTTCTGGTATTGATCGTACCAGGGCTGATTATGGGGCAGCGGGACGCCGTTCCGCGTCCATCCATCGGGACGCCGTTTCTCCGGCATTACATCATTGGTTTCTACGCGCCAATTATCTAACAGAGTGCGTAGCTTATATAAAGAATCACGATAATTTGGATCTTTGATAATATTATATAATTGATAGGGATCTCGTTCGAGATCGTAAAACTCTTCGAAAGGCCTAGGTTCCTGAAATAAATACGCCTGGGCGGGAGTCAATTTACCCGCTTTCTTCATTTCCATTAGGCCGTCCCAGGTCTCCGAATTGATCGCGTCTACACTGTGCCAAAGGGGCTTATCCCAATAATAATTGCGAATTAAGGCAAATTTTTCTGTTCGCACCATTCGGGTAAACTTTTCAAAATCACACCAGTTTGCTTCGGCAAATACGACGTCCCGCACGCTGGCTTGGGGATTTTTCAACATGGGGATTAAACTTCGTCCCTGCATAGTATTCTGCGGTACGCCAGCCAGATCCAGAATCGTCGGGGCAATATCGATAAGACTGGCTAAATTTTTTTGTATAGTGCCCCGGGGAATCAAGGGAGGATAACGGAAAATTAGCGGTGTATGAATACCGGAATCATACAAAGTTGTCTTAGCTCGGGGAAAGGGCATACCGTTATCCGACAGATAGACAATGAAGGTGCGATCCAGAATATTCTGGGTTTTCAACTCCTCGTATATTAGCCCCACATGGTCATCCTGCCGCACCACTTCATCGTAATATTCCGCCAGTTGTTTACGAATCAAAGGGTGGTCCGGTAAATAGGGGGGAACTGTTACGACATCGGGAGTATGCGGTTTCGGTATCGCATCAGCATCAAAGGGCCGATGTGGATCAGGGATAGCGACCCAGCAGAAAAACGGTTTGTTCCGGGGGCGCTGACGTAACATTCGGACGGCATTCTGCGCTAGCGCTCTTCCCGGGCATTTGGTTATCTTGTCCCATTTTTTAGCTTCCTGTCCGCCAACGTGCCATTTACCTATCGTCATACAATAATATCCGGCAGGACGAAGATACCAAGCCAACGATTTTTGATCGGCCGGCATGGGTACATGTAGATCTTCGGCGCCGGTATTGTGTGGATACCGACCGGTTATCAGACTCGCCCGTGAAGGACTACAGCATGACGTGGTTAAAAATCCATTATCAAAACGCATTCCTTCCTGGGCCAAACGATCAATGTGAGGCGTTATGAGCGCCGGGTGACCATAACAACTTAGATCCCCTTCACCGAGATCATCGGCGAAAAATATTAAAAAATTAGGTTTATTCGCGGAGGATGCTTCTCGAGCAACGGAAATCATTCCTTGCATTACTACGCTCGCGCCTGCCAGACCCTTTCCTATGGATTGTAAAAAATCTCGTCTATTCATTTCCATCACTGATAACCTTTCTGATCTACAAATTATTTACAAATTTTGCCAAACTTCCGCATTGACGACGTTCAAGCGATCGAAATCCTTTGCAAGCCAGGCCTGGATATTATCGAGAACGGAAACAGCCATGCGATGCGACGCTTCAACGGTATTACTTCCTATATGGGGCGAAAGCACTACCTGTGGGAGTCGGCGTAAATCTTTGTCGGGGTTCAAGGGCACATAGGGTTCCCTCTGAAAGACATCTAATCCGGCGCCGGCGATTTGCCCCGAGTCCACCGCATCGTATAGGGCGTTTTCATCCACGATGCTCCCCCGCGCGGTGTTGATTAAAAAGGAGGTCGATTTCATTTTAGAAAGGAATTCCTGATTTACGAAGTTTTGGGTATCGCCTGTAGCGGGTAAATGAATGCTCACAAAATCCGCTTCTGCCAGAGCGTCCCAGAGAGAATCCCTCATCTCCAGAATCCCCCACCGCTCCCGTAGTTCTTCGATATTCATAGAAATGGAATCATATCCAATCACCTGCATCTGGAGGCCAGATGTTGCCATGCGGGCCACTCTGCAACCGATACGACCGCAGCCGAGTATTAACAATTTTTTCCCTTTAATCTCACACCCCGGCACCAAGGTCCATTTACCGTCTTTCAGGTTTATATAATTTTGTAGCAGATTTCGTGTCAGCGCCCCCATTAACCAAATTGTCAGCTCCGCTACCGAGTCATCAAGTACGCCGGGCGTATTCGTCACTATCAAGCCATAATGAGATGCCTTTTCCTTATCGATCCCGTCATGTCCGACCCCGAACCTCGCGATAAGACCGCCCTGTGGTAGGGAAGAATAGAGATCGTTTTTATAAGGCTCCGCTCCAACGACTACAGCACCCGCACCATGTTTTTTTACTGCTAACGCCAGCAGATGTTCCTGTTGTTTCACGGGTAAAAAATCTATATTATCCACGGAATTAAATGTTGCTTCTGCACGATGGTAGAGTTCATCAATGATACAAACCGAATGTTTCATGATATGTATTTACCTCCGAAATTCTTGGTGGTTTCTATTCTGGTGCTTTTTGGTTCCAATGAATTCACGTACGATTCTTTAGCAACCTTATACATGGTCACGATATTTTGCAATGGGATGTCCATCTGGAGGATTTGGCTGGGCGCAAAAATATAACCATTGCATTTACCGAGTATCTGAATACTCTGGCGCACATGCGTTTTTATTTTCTCCGGATTCTCGAATGGCAGAGTGTGCTGGGTATCGATACCACCGTGGAAAACAAGATGAGCTCCAAAGCGGTTGGTTAGTGTCTCCGGTTCCATACCTTGTGCCTGGATTTGGATAGGATCTAAAATATCCACCCCCAGCTCCATGAGCAGGGGGATAATTTCGGATATGGCGCCACAGGAATGCATCATTACTTTTAGTCCGTACCCATGAGCGAGATCTGTCAAACGTTTTATATTTTGGGCAAAATAATCACTAAACATGGTTTTGCTAAAGAGTAGGCCCTCTTGACTGCCGAAATCATTTCCGAAAAACCAGATGTCTATCTTTCCTTTCATCTCGTTGAATATACTGTCGTTTAATTCCAGATAAAAGTCAGTTATTCGATCTACTATCGTTTTAATTAATAGCGGCTTTGATAACATGTTAAGTAGAAAATTTTGAAACCCAAGCATGCGATAGCTATCTCCAAGAATGCCCGCCCAGAATCCGCCAATGATTACTTTATCCATAAAAACTTCGCATTCGCGATGAAAGGCTTCCAAGTCAAACCATTTTGGGTCCGGCCAATTATGAGCCAGGATTTCTTTTTCCGTGGATGCGTTTTCTAACGGTCCTTCGAGAACCTCGTCCACGGCAAATTTACTGTCGTAAGCGCCGCGCTTCCATCGAATCCCAAAAGGGCATACTCTTTCTTGATTATTCATAACCAGGCGGGTCCCTCGATAAAAAGGTACACAACTTTCATTTTGTGATATATCCCTGCAGGAAAGATAGTAAAAATCACATCCCAAGACTTCCAGTAGATCTTTCTCACATTTGGCACCGAAATGTCTTCGCAGCGCCCGATCCACTTCCGGATGGGCAAGATAATCGATGGGGAATCGATCCGGAGTTTCATGGGCGCAGATGCGAAGAAATCTTTCTCGGCTGGTCATTTTCATTTTTAAACTTGGCTCTTGTTAATTTCTGGTTTAAATACGTAAGCCGACTGCAGAAATTTATAATTTTCCTTGATTTACTATTTTTTCGTAATGCTTAAATTTCTTTCCATTTTCCGGGCACAGGCACCGGATAACATCCATCTTGGTCTGCCTGGACAGGCGCGGAGCTTTCATAGGTCAGTTTGTTTATCTCGGAAACAAATTGAAAATCAGACGCCATCACTTCGTCCCAGGTGATGATCTTATTATAATGTGTAGCGGCCCGGCCCATAATCGAAGTAAGATTACAATATGCCGAACGCTTGACTTCGTTATGAGGTTGGTTTTTCCGTATGGCATCAAGCAACACGTCCCACTCGACCTGATAGGGACTTATTCTTTCTCTGTCAGGCCGCCAGATGACGTTTTTCTTATTTATGCGCTGGTCCTTGTAGATCTGGGCAGTGGGAGCATGTACGTTACCGGAAAACTGGGCGGCGCAGGTAGCCCCGTGCACAAAGGTGGCGAAGTTGTTATAGCAATGGGATATGGACCGGCTATTAACCATCGCTTTGGCGCCGTCGTCGAAAGTGTATTCGATCGAGTAAGTGTGTAAATTCTGACTGCAATCGCTGCTATTTGGTTCGCGCCCCCCCAAGCCGTGTGCAGATATCGGCCAGGAATCCTTGATCCAGCAGCATTCATCAACTTGGTGGATCATCATTTCTATAAACCATCCCGACGAAGCCCACAAAAAGAAATAAGGGCGTCGGATTTGCCACAGCAGCTCGCTTTGGTCGTGCTTGAATGATCCGAGTCGTGCACCGGGATCCATACGGTAGGCACGAATTAAATGGATGTCTCCCAACGCCCCATCGCGGATTTTTTGGATTAACGCCTGTCGAGCGAATGAATGTCGGCACATTAGTCCTGTGCCGATTTTCAGGTTCTTTTTTTCGGCTTCTTCCCCGATCTGAAGCATCTGTTTAGTACTCGTGGGATCGGGTGCAAATGATTTTTCCATAAAAACATTCATACCTTTTTCGACGGCGTATTGGACGTGAGTGGGTCGGAAGGCTGAATGCGTCGCCTGAATCACAACGTCGCCCGGATGCAGACAGTTGATGGCCTTCTGGTAGGCGTCAAAACCAAGGAATCGCCTCTCGGGCGGTACGTCGATTCGTTCTGCGAATCGCTGACGTAAAGCATTATAGGATCGGGTTTGTTTATCCTCGAAAATATCGGCCATGGCGATGAGTCTCGTGGGGCCGGTTTTGGAAGAAAGGGCGTTGTCGACTGCCCCGCTACCGCGTCCTCCGCAACCGATCAGAGCTAGACGGATCGTGTTATCCTCCGCCGTATACGCTTTCGGGAGTGTTACACCGGCAAGTAGCGAACCAGCGAGTGTTTTTCCACCGGTAGTCAAGAACTCCCGACGAGAGGGATCTTTGGGAGTTTTTAACATAGAATTGCCCCTTCGTAATTTGATTTCTGGCTTCATGATTGCTCCTTTGGCAACGCCTTGCTATGAAATTTTACATTCTCGTTCATACATTTTTATTCTCCCCTATCAAGGTCTAGAGGCAGGAGATATCGCATGGGATCTAACATCCTCC
>CAZNQT010000068.1:0-1946 GCA_964574885.1 uncultured Pirellulales bacterium | reverse complement strand
GACAATACCTTCGAACCATTGATATCTCCTAACGTATCATTAAATCGCTCCCAACCAAATTGCCGGGAGGTCCCGCCATCGCATAAAAGACCATCTACGACATAACTGATAATTTTCGCATTTCCGTCCACGACGATGACGATATGATGCCGGGTATTGTCCCGGAGTAGGCCGGGATCACAATCCCAGCGGGCACTGCTTATCCCGTCACTGAATCCACATTGAATGGATCTCATCTTTGTGGTACGCAACCAGATCCCTTTTCCCTGTTTGTCTCGCGAATCCAAAAGAACTTGGTTTGGTTCCCATGTGAAAAACTCTAGGAGAAGATCAATGGTAAAACCCGCTCCTTTTTGCAGGTTGGCCAGTCGGGGCATCTTCACCTTCGCGGTCTGTAGTTCTTTTTCATTCAGTGTCAGCACCAAACCACTGCGGGTAACTTCTTTTGTCTGCCCTTGAGTCCATAAACCTTCGAGTAAGGCAGGATCGATTTGATGTATCCGGGCGATCGTCTTTTGGGTTTCTGTGATCCAATATCGACCATCCTGTTCGATTAAGTCGGGATAACTCATGCGGATTTTTGGATTGGGATCGTAAAGTAAGATTTCCGGCTGTGACCAGTGAATTTCGCCTTCAATTTCGATGCCCCCACAAAGCCAGGCGGGATTTCTATCGCTAAAGGATTTGCCGTCATGGTTATGAAACCAAAATAAGTATTTTCCATTCTTTGCTTTCCATAGTCGAGGGCACGCTCGCGGGTGTTTGAATTTTCTCCCTTCGGGAGTATATGTGGCATACACGGGTTGAGTCCACGTATGTCCTCCATCGCGACTGTAGGCATGGCAGGGATGGCCGGTAGTAGTGCGGTACATACAGTAAAGGTCTCCCGTGTTTAATGGGACCAGATTGTGTTCTTCTTGAACGGAGCCGAATATCGGTGCCCGCAAGCCGCAATCGCCATCAGGAAGCATCTGCCATTTGATTTTGGGGACCTCCGATTCGGTTAAGATATTATCCGAACGGAAAAACCAACCTTCGCCGTTGTCAAGCATGTATTTGCCAAGCTTGGTAAAACCGAAATACATTCTATTTTTAAAAGTGACCGGTTTGCCGATGCCCCACATAATTTGTACTTTACCCTGCCAATCATTGTTTCGATCACAGGCGGTAACTCGTACCGGCAGACGGTATCGATTAGACCAAGTCCTGCCGTGATCATCAGAATATTTGTAGCAGTACCAACCGAGCATATCCACCCGGATTTTACGACCCTTAAGCGTGCGAATGTTGTCACCGTTGTAATCATAGAACACATACACCCGACCGCTGGGTGTAATCAAGGGCATTGCCCAGGAAGCTTCTGGACCGGTGGGGGGCTCTATAGCGATTGGTTCCGACCACGTTTTTCCCTTGTCTTTACTGATAGCAGCGACAATGTATTGACCTTGATCTCCTTCGTGACCGGCGCCAGTGGTAAACGTACAGAGCCAGTTGCCGTCTTTGGTGATTACGACATAGGGTTGATCGCAATAACCATGTTTGTAAATCACATCGCCGTTTCGAATGTTTCGCCAATCAGTATTTTCATGTGCGCGGGCGATATCATAAGTCCCTACGATACTCCCCCAAAAAAACATCAACCAAGAAACTATTCGGTACTTCATCATTGCTTTTTCCATATTTTGGCACCTTAATGGAATTATAAAAATGGGCCCGTCGTTTTTTTAGTCAACTCTGGGCCCCTTGGAGGAAAGATTTGGTGGAACATTTATACGTTTCTCACAATAGCAGTCATGAATTACTTCGTTTAATAATACTATCCCTCACCCGGCACAGTCGCTGCTAAACAATAAGCCCAGATAAAATACGTCTGTTTTATTTAAGGGCAGACTCTGGGTCCATATATGGAGTGGGGTGTCCGCTTCGGCCAGGCATATTTGTAAAAG
>CAZNQT010000067.1:0-13569 GCA_964574885.1 uncultured Pirellulales bacterium | reverse complement strand
ACGGCGTAGAATCGGGTACGGTAATCCCCAGCGCCGCCCGCTCGGAGTCATCGACCTCCGGCGAGGCCTGCAGCAGCCGCACCAACTGCCGGACCGCCGTTTCGAGCGTATCGCGGGCGGCGTCCTTGGCCTGCCGCGCCGCCTGCGCCCCCTGCTGGGCGGTAACGTTCGCGGCCATATTCGTACCGAAATCCGAATAACCACTAGAAATCGGCAACAAATCCGCCGCATCAATGCCTAGTTCCGCAGGATGTGCGGTGGCGTAGGTAAGAAAATTGTTCGCCCACGCCTGAAATTCCGTGTCACTTCTTGGAATGTAATCCGGCATTTTTTCTACTCCTTTCCATATCTGTAGAGTTCGTGTGGCCTGCCCGCCCGCGCAAATGGGCTGCCGTCTGCTAAGACTGCGCGTAGGCAGCGCCCTGTGCCGGTCGATGTAAACCTGTACGACTACACACCGACACACAGGCAGACTTTCATCTATAGCGCAGATGCAATTTGCTGGTTTCTCGTATGGTTTTTTGTGAATTTCCCCGTACGTCCGACCAATGGTTGCCCTTGAACCCCGGGTCATTCGTTCCAGACTATCGGCTAATCCGGAGGGGAAATGAATGAAATTCTTAAATTTTTCCCATGAAAATAAATAGGGTCCAGGGTAGAGAATTAGACACAGATTTTCACCGATAAAACTGATATTATATTCAAAGAGTCCGTTCGACCAGGGGTAATCAGTGTCAGAAAAAATATGGAACCTCAGATTACGCAGATTCATACAGATTTTTTATTACTGTGGACTGTTTTTTTGACAGGATAACAACGCTGACTTATGCCAACTTGCGGGCGATTTGTTCTTCGAGAATGTCTTGGACGGTCAACAGGTTTAAGACGGGCCGTGCCCGCAATCCTGTCATCCTGTTAAAAATTTTCTTCGCTTGTTTCCATTTTCCCTTATCGGACCTTTATGTCAGTCATTCTGTCCCAAAACCTCATTTTTAGCCTATAAACGCCGTTTTTGCCGGGGAACGGGCCTTCCGTTCCGGGGAACGAGTCATCCGTTCCCTTCCCCGGCTCATCCGTTCCGCTCTCCGGACCATCCGTTCCTCGGAACCATTCATCCGCTGCCCGGCACGAGCCATCCGTTCCTCGGCACGAGCCGATTGTTCCCTTCACCGGTTTCTCCGTTCCTATTCCCGGATCACTCGCTGCCGTCTGCTAAGACTCCGCTTCTTTCTATAATTCACCACGAAGCTCACAAAACATTTCAACCACGGATTTCACCGATTGCACTGATTTTATTCTCACGCCAAGCCGCAAAGCCGCCAAGAAATATAAAGTGATCTATGCACATACCCTACTTGACAGATTGTTTATTATTTGTCATTTGATTTATGGTTATTAATGTTTTCGGCTATTCTACTGAACTCGGACGGTACAGATGTATGTGCCATGACGTACCATTCACAAACATCTATCCATTGATCATTCTCGTAGAACGCAAGCACTATTGGCTTAATACCTTGATAATTGATTTTAAATCTATCTTTCAACTTTTTTTCGAAATGTTCAAACACAGGTTCTTTACCCTGATCCAATAAATTAAAAGCTTCTTCGAAAATATCATGCGCATCATTAAGATCGTCTTCACTCCAATCCATCTGGATAACTAGAGAAGCGGTAGGTTTTTCTCGGTAGAGACCCTCGCCTAGTAAACTAACATGGAATTTGAGTTTATCAATCTCAGCTTTGAGATTTTCGTCCGTCATATCGTATTCCTTTATACCGTTGGAATTCTTGTAAAAGACCGGCTTTGAGCTATCGAGATACTTTCTTGTATAAGAACTCTAATTTCTCCTACAACTTTATCTCGGTCGCATTCGTGCTGTTCAAGATTTACAAATAAAACTTGCACTTTGGCAACCTTATCCCGAATATCACTATCTTCACCATCGACATCAAGGCTATTCAGTACGCCATCAAGATGACGACGAACTTTCTTAAGGGAATCATTGAGCTTGAAGCCGCGTCGATTCGTCTTCAAAGCATCCTCTATAGTGTTCAATTCATCCTGCAAACAAGCCAGCTTTTTTCCAATCTCGGCTAACGTCATTCTTTGGTAGTCCATCTCAACAGCTTTCTTAACACTAATTGCCTTATTGGCTGCCTTAATCGATAAAATAGCTCCAATAACTGAAGCTGTCGCTCCAACAATACCTATCACTGTTAGCCACACAATTCCAATCCTCACACCACTAGCAGGCGTATGGCGGGCCGAGCCCGCAATCCCGTTATCCTGTCAAAAACTTTTTGCCCTCATCTTCCTCTATGGCATAAAATCAGTTTACAGTTCTCAGTGCTCAGTTCTCAGCCAAAAATCCATGTCTAATAAATCAGTTCACGGTTCACAGTTCTCAGTTCACAGCAATTAAAATCTGCGTCCATCAGCGTGAATCAGTGTCTAATTTTTATCCTCACGCTAAGCCGCCAAGAAATACATGGTGTGCATTGCATACCCTATCCGGCTACCGAAAACGCCATTTGCCACTAGGATCCTGATACAACCTCATGTATTGATCATCAAGTTTAATGATTTCCAACTCTCCTGAGAAAGTGACTTTTGCAAACTCTATTTTGAGTCCCCTTTGGCTAATGCTAACATTTGTAACAACCCTCAGGCTATTTGAATTGGTCTTGTTCTGTTGATTTGTCATCTTATCATACTCCATTCATAAATTTATACGGCTAATAAGCAATCCTGTGGTTCCATTATCTTGGTGTATATCGACGGTGTCGCAATCCAGACCTTTTGCCCTTTTATATCCCACCTTAAACATACCGCCGAAAGTGAATCCTGTCAATCCGGAAAAGAAAAATCCTAAGCGTATATATTTACAGGACTCCACCTACCGGTAGGGGAACTCCCGCCGCGGTAGCGGCCCACCTAACGGAGAAGGTTTTTTTACCCGGAACCCTGGACCCGGAACCCTAAACCCTTGACCCTAAACCCGATACTTGATATCCTAGCAGAGTTGGCTGTGACTACCTAGTATAAGGAACGGTCCCGGCCTTATCGGTTTTATAGCCCCATTGTTTGATATAGTCCCAGCCGCTGAGAAACTCGTCGTGGGTTGCTTGTAATTTCCGGTTTAACATTTCATCCAACTGCTTTTGCAGTTTCGCCTGTTCCGGCTGATTACAGAGATTATCTTGCTGATAGGGATCGGTTTTGTTGTCGTACAACAGCCATGGCCCCTGCAAATCGCGCACGTACGTATAACGCCGGGTCCGAATTCCCCGGTATTCCCGCCCGCCTTGCCGCCGCGTCCACTGCCCGAACGGCGATGGACACATAATCAGCACCGCCTCGTGATCCGCCGGTTTTTCGCCCGTAAGCATCTTCGAAAAATCCATCCCTTCCACCGTGTTCGGAATCGTTAACCCACTCAGCCCCAGCAGGGTCGGCATGATATGCGGCGTACTGATCGGCATATCGATTACCTTGCCCTTTGCACCCAAACCCGCCGGATACCGCAGGAGAAACGGCACGCGAATCGACTCATCCCAGGGACGTTGCTTTTTCATTTGGCCTCGCGATTGCAGCATATCCCCATGATCGGCGGTAAAGACCAGGATCGTATCCTTCTCCAGCCCACAGTCCTTTAGGGTTTGTACTATCCACCCGACGCAATCGTCCAGCGCCGCGATATGGGCATAATACCCCGCCAGGATCTGTTTGGCTTTGGCCCGGGCCTCGGCGGGCACATTGGGTCTGAGTTGAATATCCTCCGCCTTGAACATTTGCTTATACTTTTCGGGCGCCGTCTGATACGGCGCGTGCGGCGGTCCCCAGGATAACATCAGCAAAAACGGTTTGTGGCCCTGATGGTCTCGAATATATTTCTGCGCCTCCCGGGTCTGGGCGATCGCGTCGTAGCCTTCCCACTTCCGTTTGACATTCTCATCGCCATAGTAAAACGAGTTATTGTAGTTATGAGTGCACTCCAGCGCCTTCCAGAACGCAAAACCCTGCCGTCGCTCGCGCGGAATAAAATTACTCCGCCCCCGCCCGTCCAGGTGCCATTTGCCGATATACGCCGTCTCATAGCCTGCTTGTTTATATACTTTCGCGATGGATACAGCGTCCGGATTCAATTGCACATCATTTAGAAATACCCCATGCCGCAACGGATACTGTCCCGTCATCAAACCGGCTCGATACGGGCTGCACACCGGACAGGTGGATACGGCATTCGTCAAGTTGACGCTTTCCTGTGCCAGTCGATCCAGGTTCGACGTCTTAACATTCGGATCCCCCGCGTATCCCGTCGCCTGCGCACGCCACTGATCCGCCAACAGATATACCACATTGGGCTTGCGAGCGGTTCCGCGACGTCCTGAAAGCAAGCCCCGACTCCCTTCGCATCCTAATACTACCGCTGCCGTCCCCCAGCCCAACGTCCGTAAAAACTCGCGGCGATCTATTCGTTTCCCTTGCATGACATATCCTCAATCCGGTTGCCCTGGGTGTAATTTCTGACGGGCAATCATCACTAACAGAATCTCGGTGATATCGACTTGATCCTACGATTTTATATGTCGGATTGCAAGAGCAAAATTAAGATTGGGAACCGGAAATTTGTTTGAGATTTTGAAATTCGGAAATTTGAATTTGTTTAGGATTTCGTGCTTCGGATTTCGTATTTCAATCCAACCGGATCCCCTGTCGTTCCAGCCAATGCTTCAAATCCCCCAGGTCCGCATCGAATACTTCTTTATCATAATTTTCTTCCAGCTTTTGAATATGTTCCAGCAGTTCCATCTTATCCTCGATCGCTTTATTCAGCTTTTTCTCCAACTCGTCGGCAATCAAGCGCATCTCTTCCAGATTGACCTGCAGTTTCAATAGGGTCGCCAGATATTTAACCATCGCTTCGATACAACGGGGATTCCGCCCTTGCACGTACGCCGGAATCTCCGCCACCAGATTGATCATCGGCAATTCTTTAGCGCCGGCAGCGTGGGTTAAGTACGTGGAAAATCCCGCCGGCCCCTGATAATTCGAATAGGGAATATTGTAAGGCTCTAAACGCGATTTCAATTCGGCGAGGGATACGCTGCAGGTAAATCGCGGCTCCCGCGTATGCGGCACCAGACCGGCGAAACTGCCGACAAAGTAGATCTCCCGGCAGCAGAACTTCTCCGCCAACGCAAAGATACACTCCGCGAATTCATGCCATTTCAAGTTCGGTTCTTTCCCCTTGAATAGAATCAGTTGATTCTCTTCGTTATAATAAAAGTAATTGTCCGGTTCCTGAAGATTCGCCACCAATCCCTCGTCCAGATACACCATCGGTCGAAATAATGACGAAAATTCCATCGAACCCGGAAAGTTATAAATATAAAAATCGCTGGGAATAATTTCCGCCAATTTACGCGTTTCCAGCTTCTGAATTAAATAATCCACGGAGCCGGTGGATACTTCCCCTCCGTCCATCCAACCGGAAAATCCCAACACCAGACGAGTGCTCTCCAGTTTCGGTTCCGCGTAAATCTTCAACGGGTTCGGTAATATCATTGGATTCCTTTCCTGGTTACTCTAATGTATGGATAGAACGAAAGTTTCATACTCCCTCGCATTGTATTCTTTATTATTTGCGATAGTAACCTCATGGCAGGATGAATACAACCGAAAAATAATTACGCTGATTATCCTCGGAACGGCGCCAAGGTCCTTTCAGAGAATCCGCTGCAAGGCACGGATCAGATTGTCCCTATCCTCATCGGTATGTTCATTCATCACGGAAACGCGGAGTCGAGAAGACGCGAGAGGAACGGTCGGGGGGCGAATGGCGGGAACCAAAAAACCTTGATCGAATAATTGCTGGGAAACGGCTACGGCCTTCTCTGCCGAACCGAGGATAACGGGGATGATGTAGCTTTGAGTGGCGCCAAGGTTGAGATCCAGTTCCCGGAAGCGACGGCGGAGATAGTCGGCATTTTCCCATAACCGGTCTTGGCGCTCGGGTTCGGCGGCAGCCACGTCCAGGGCCGCTTCAGCGGCCAGACAGGCGACCGCGGGGATCGCCGTCGAATAGATAAATCCGCGGGCGCGATTGATCAGATAGTCCGCTATGGTTTGAGAACAGACTACCGCCCCACCGGCGCCGCCGAGGGCCTTGCTGAAGGTCACGATATAAATATCTACATCATCGAGAACGCCGGTTTCCGACGCCCAACCCAATCCGTCAGGCCCCACACAGCCGAAGGCATGCGCTTCGTCCACGAAGAGAAGAGCATTATATTTCTTTTTTATCTCGACCAGTTCTTTCAGATCGGCGAAATCGCCGTCCATACTGAATAGCGAATCTGTTACAATAATCGCTTTATCGAAATTCCCTCCTGCAAGCAGGCGTTGGAGTTTATCGGTTTGTTTATGGGGAAACGTGCGAACGGCGGCGCCGGAAATACGGGCGCCGTCGAGCAGGGAAGCATGGACGAGTTTATCCGTAACGATCAGATCGCCCTCCCCGGCCAGAGTACTGAGGACGGAGAGATTCGCCTGATAACCGCTCGGAAAGATCAGGGCTGCTTCTTTATGAAATAAAGCAGCAAGCCGTTTTTCCAACCGCACATGAACCTCGGTATGTCCACTTATAAGCCGAGAAGCGCCGGCGCCGAATCCCCAGCGGTCCAGACCCGCTTTTATCGCCTGGATAATCTGAGGATGTTCGGCCAGACCAAGATAATTATTGGAACAAAAGACAATTTTCTCCCGCCCCTCAATTCTCACCTTACTCCCAACACCGGACGATACCATCCGCAATTGACGAAATAAACCACGCTCTTTTATATCGTCCAGTTCAGCTTGAAACCCACGTTCCTGCATCCATATACTATTACCCGCCAACTCAAGCAGCAGCAATAGAAATATAGATAGAAGGAATTCGGCAATGCCTGGAACGATCACAATCCAATGGCCGCAAATTCGAGGTAATCCACGTAGCAGACACCTTAGGATTAACCTTCACCCTCTGCCCCTGCGAACGACCCAAAAAAATCGAGCGTAAAAAGAGATTCCTGACCCCTTTTAATCCCTGATCTCTTTTAATCCCATTTTGCAAAATTTCAGATTTAACATAGAATACCTATAAGGTCTCATATACATATTCTTTTTCTGGTCCGGCTATGCTGTTGGCAAACGGAGGACGTAGCCACTTTCTTCCTATATCATCTTCCAGTAAGGTCGGACCAGTTAGTTTTGACTCGGCTTGGCTAAGTACGGTTAACTTGTCCCAGTCTACATCCTCAAGCCTGACATTATTTACTTCTCCATAAAGTTTCTTTGCTTTCTCCTCTACAGCATCAAGAGGACCGAGCCGCGTATACTTCTTCCAAGATTCAATGATTCCTCCATCAATGCCAAGCACATTCACAGCCCTAATACCCTTCGCAACTCCTACATCCGCGGCTGCAGTGGCAGCCGTAATCTGATGTGCGATTATTGGTTCCTCCTTCTGAATCATCCGTTTTACGTGTTCATAACCCAAGATAGTGCCAGCATATACATCTCCAATTGCTGTTTTCCCCATTATTGGCCCTTGTGTATCAGAAATCCCACAATAATGAAGCTCACCGTTTCCATCAAAGCAACATAGACTACCCTCTCGGCCCATAGTGAAGAAAATTTTTTCTTTGCCGTCACTCTGTGCCTTGCGAATTTCCTTTAATCCGTCCAATACCCCACCCAAATATCTCCGGCCACGTTTGTCCATAACAGGGATGCCTGTTAGGTGCTGCAATTCACCCTCGTTAAGTATGAGAACAGCCCTGGAATTAGGTATTACATATTTTAAAATAAGTTCGTGTACCGAATTAATATTTACAAAATTAACTTCGGGATATTTCATCTGGAAATAACGATTTTCATCTGACGAAAAGGGATTTTTACTACACAACGCTTGCGTCAGTGCAATTATAGCGAGTTTAGAATTCACGGTTGCAGTAATGAGAGCTTCCACAGCCAAGGTTAAAGTATAAATAGTATTTACAACAACTGTTGATCCAATTGATTTTGGCCATTGAATATCTTCTAGTCTTTGTAGTGGTAAAGAGGGAAAAGGAGAGCGGATGATTGTTCGATCACCATCACCCACTCCTTCAAAGCATATATTAATCGGTGGATAATCATGCAAAGGCACAAGATCTAGTTTATCCACCATGAACTTTAACGCATATTCATAAATGTCCTCTTCATGTTCTTCCTGTGTTCGTCGCCGATAAGTACCAATAAATTGAATAGGAAAATTCCTAAAAACCTGATGTAGCAACTTGATATTGTTTGGTCCACCACCTCCTAACTTCTTGTCGGGAATACCTAACTGACGTACTAATCCCTGTTGGATTATTTCCATAATACGCCCCCCAAATCTCTCTACGCCATCTACCCAATATTTTAAACTTGGTTGGTAAGTACTTAAAGGACCGAAGAACCATGGAATATATGCTTCCTCCGTGGCAATGTATGATCCCTTCCTAAATATCAATTCTTTATCCTCTCCAATAGTCAAGATCTCGCTTGCAGGCCCAAGGTTAAGAATTTGGTTAACATCAACAACATGATCTATAGCTATTTGCCCAAAGACGGTTATTCCCGAAATTTCATTTTTCTTATTCATTTTGTTATACTCCTATTCAATTAGTTATAGAAACAGTATTCTAATAAACATCACCGCTATCCACATACAAAATACTGCTTCAGGTTTCGCCCTTGTGGCCGGCCTACTCTACAGGCTTCATCTAAACCATAAGGTTGTTAGGTTTAGCGGAGCTTTAAAGGCAGCTTTTCAAGGGCTCAGGAACCTTTTTTTCGGCCTTAGTAAAACGTTGCATTAGGTATACAAAATCCGATATTCTATGAACGAATCTTTATAACGGATGGAATCGGAAAACAACTATACGCTAAACGCTATCCGCTAAGCGATATTTACCCCTTTTCGTCAATGGATTTACGAACCACTCTGGCGGCCTTGGGGCCCTTTTCGCCCTGGACCAGCTCAAACAGCACCGGATCGCCCTCTTTAAGACGGCGAGGGTCTTCGTCGATTATATTACTGAAGTGTACGAAAATATCCGGACCGGTTTCGCTGACGATAAAACCGAATCCCTTTTTTCGGTTAAACCAACGTATGGTACCTTCCACGCTAATACATTTCCTATTGTAATTCCCCCAACTCGTTGTTTTGCAGGAAATTACGCCTCTCTTTGCTCAAACCAAACTCTCAACACGGGTCAACTCAACTACGTTTCAACAGAAGCAGAATGAGCGTTTAGGACTCGACCGACATCGATTCCGCATTTGAGGTATTTCCGTCCTTAGACAAGCGCATTTTCATCAAACGGCCTATCTTGAACTTAACGGTACGTTTGGGAGGTACCTGTACCCGTTCCAGAGTTTTGGGATTCTGGGCAACTCGAGCGGCGCGTCGCTTACTCTCAAAAACACCGAAGTCACGAAATTCCAGTCGGTTATCGTTGCCCAGCTCATCAACAATCTCATCCAGAAAGCACTGGATGATCCTCTTGACAACGACTCTCTTGTTGTTGGTTTTCTCCGAAATACGATCAATAAGTTCTTTTTTGGTAATAGTCGCCATGACGGTCCTCTCTGTTAATAAATAACCGTTGACAACAAAGCCTAAACCCGACATTCAAAGCCGGCCCAAAATCCCTCGTTTCCAAATCCTCCAGAAACTGTAACTGATTTGCCAACTTGATTACCAGTTATTCGTAATTTAGTTTACCACAAAGACTTCTCGTCATCAACCTATTTTTTTTAAAAGTGACTTACGTCAATTTTCATTTCGCGAATCCGTTGTTTACAGGTTCCGAACATTCGTTTTATTTTACCTAAATTAACAGCCGGAACTTCATTAGCTAAACTGGAATTATTATCGGCCTTAGTTTGGATGGAACGCCAGATAAAATAAGGTTGAATTTTCGTAAATACCTGATTCTACAACATTTAATTAAATTTTCTGGTAGGCCCTAACGGTACTGCCTACCTTCTCGATACCCCCTCAAATAGTCATGGAATTGATTTCTCGGTTGGTTATCGGAACCGATATACCGATCATCATAGCGGAATTCGCGATAAGTTATTATTTCCCCGTCATTTACATATCCAACTGCCTGGTCGGAGGTGGGCCAAGGTAAACGGCCAAATTGCTCAGAATCCACATAATTTCGTGAAATTAAGCCCTTTTGCTGACTGCCGAAAATGAAACTCGGGCTATACACGCCGGTGGTCGGAGGAATATAAGGCTTATACTCACTACGCCAGGTTTTCATATTGGGATTTTCGTAACTATTGCATCCATAAAGTGTTAGGAGAAAAAATAATCCGATGCAAAACAAACCCAATTCTGGTATCTTACGGGATATAATCCGGTAATTTGACGTTTGACGCGTTATTTTATAAACCATTTTCTTGCTCCTTGGCAGGAAATTTTACTATCCCAAGTAAAAAGAGAGCAAGATTTGTACCGCTTAAAACCGGCGGCTTACACGAGAATAAATAATTTATAAGTTATTTAATAACAATTACTTATAAACACTCCCCGATCAATGTGCAGATGAACCGGATATAACAAATATTCTGTGTTGTTGCGGGTAGAGGTTTCGCCTATTCGATTTCATCAATTTTTTAATGATTTGGAAGAATCCATAGCGAGAATTGCGGACTTCGAACGCCGGGGCAAAACCAATATGAGTATGACGCCGATAACAACGGCGAAGATACCAATGGTTTGAGAGGCGGTTAAATGATCGATTAAAAACGGTTCACAACGAAGCATTTCGAGTAAAAATCGGGTCATTCCATATAAAATCAACATAGAGGCGATGATTTGACCGGGAAATTTGTAGATTTTGAACATCAGACTCAAAAGCAGGCAGAGAAATAAGGCATTGAGGGAGGAATAAACCTGCGCCGGATGGATCGGGTGCATCGGATATTTACCTTCCTGCAATTCCTGGATCTGCTGCTCGCTTAATTGGGTAATGGATTTGGGTTGCCGATGCATCTTTTCCCTATCTTGCGGATCCAGTATTTCCAGGGAATTGACCCACCAGCCGCTTCCATCTTCATACCCATAATAGTAATCATCCGGCAGCGATAAGGTTTTCTGGTCCGGGCGTTGCGGATCAGGAGTGAGTTGATAGGAATAGGGAATACTGAAACGAAGCTCGGTTCCCTGACTCGTTATATGCTCATTCAGGGCAGGAAAACGAATCGCCCAGGGAAGTTTGCATTCGGCGCCAAAACAGCAGCCGTTGAGCAGACATCCTATCCGGCCAAAGGCCAGACCCAGCATTACGGCGGGCGCCAGAATATCCAGATATTTCAGGATCGGCAGTTTCATCTTCCGGGAATAGATAACCATCACCAATATAGCACAGATCACGCCGCCAATGAATTCCAACCCCCCCCGCCAGACCATCAATATCTGCCAGAGATTATCGCGATACTCGGAGAAATTGTGAATCACGTACATAATGCGGGCGCCAACGACGCCGGCAAGCAGGATATAGACGGCAAAATTGGTGATATTGAGGGGATTTTCCTTGAGTTTGCGGGCCCGCCAGCGTGCGAGGTATAGGGCACAGAGAAAGCCGATCACCATCATGGTGCCGTAGCTTTTAATAGTGATATTGACAAATGGCAGTTTGAACAGTTCGGGCCGCATCTTTAATCAGGGCTCAGTTCTCAGGGCTCAGGGCTCAGTAAATATATGTCAGCCCCCGGTGGTAACCGGGGGTTGATCACCCTGTGGACCATTTTGGTTTTCGTCCCCCGCTTCCCAGCGGGGGCTAATTTGATCAATCCTATTTAATTTTTCGTATCCGATTCTGCTCGTCCACGAGTACAATTTTGGGTTTATGCTCGGAAATCCGGTCTTTCTCTATATCGGCAAAGGCCATGATGATTACTTTATCCCCTTTATTGACCAGATGGGCGGCGGCGCCGAGGACCTCGATAGCCCCGCTGCCGCGGTCGCCGGGGACGACATAGGTCTCATGTCGGGTGCCATTGGCCAGATTGGCCACCAAGACCTGCTCATAAGGATAAATCCCGGCAGCGTCCATCAGGTCCCGATCGATAGTAATACTGCCGTCGTAGTCGATTAGGGTTTTCGTAACCGTGACCCGGTGGAGTTTCGATTTTAAGAGTCGTATTTGCATGGTTTTACGTTCAAGGTTTCAGGTTCAACGTTCAACGTTTCAGGTTCAATTTTACCAACAAAAAATCATAGCAGAGGAGGAGAAGGGGGTCAAGGGGGAATAAGAGAGTTGTGAGTGGGTAGTTGTGAGTTGTGAGTGCAAAAAGAACAGTTTCTGGTTTCAAGTTTCAAGTTTCAGGTTACAGGTTCAATTTGCCAACAAAGAATAATGGCAGAGGGGGTGAGGATGTCCATGGGGAAGAAAAGAGTGCTCAGTTCTCCGTGGAGAGAACATGCCATTCCCCGACCTCGACACCGGGCCACAAACACGGCCAAAATGGCCGTGGTACAATTTCTCGCTTGGCGGTGCCACCCACCGTTTATTATGGATTATCGGCCCCAATGGTCCAAAGCAATTATCATGAACGGCAGATAATTACGACAAGGTCTCCTGCCTGTTTTTTTGATGATTTGCTTTCTGCCCATCGTCGATATACCTTTTATAGGGGGTATGTCGGTTGCTCTCTTACCATTCTAAGGGATGCTATAATGTATAATCGTCGGTCTGGGAATAGCTGCCGAAGCTGAGTCCCAAGGTTGTCTGGCCGGTAGTCGTCTGTAACTCTGCTTTCGTGATATTCAGCGAAAAACTATGTTTGCCGAAATCCATCGATGCTTTTATTTTTGTGCCATCCGATAAAGAGAGGGTTTTAGCAGCGAATTTCTGACCTTTGCCTTTCCGTTGAAAATATCCCGGGTCTATAATAAACTGCTGCGATCCCCATGTTACCGTCACCGTCTCCTGAGAAAGGTCGATACTGTCTGCCACGAGCGCCGTCAGTGCACCGGAAACCTTCAGCGAGTCGGCATTTGGCGATAGGGAATTTTTCAATTTAAGTTTCTCGATGCGCAAGGAGTCTTCAACCCCGGATAGAAAAGCTATCGGCAAATAGCGTCCCGTTCCGAGCGACTCCTGGTCAATAGCAGCTTGGGTTTGATACCCTCCGATGTTCAAGGTGATATAAGCCGGCTGCGATAATCCGGTAAGGTCTATCTGCCGGGCCAGCAATTTATATGTTCCTTTTTTGGCATCGATATCCAACAGGGAAACGCCGAAGCCGTTGTTTTTATAGCTATATTTGGTTTTGGTAAACCTGCCCCGATCTCGATCGATTGTTTCGGCGTAGATCAGGTTCTGGCCCCGGTGGATCTCAAACACAATTTCCACCGCCGCCGCGATATCTTCGAGGGAGACGTCTGTTTCGCCCTGGATGGTGAGCGAGTCATATTGATTGCTCTTGCGAGCGGCCTTAGTGACAATCTTGGTGATGCTTAGAAAACCGGACCGTTCATA
>CAZNQT010000066.1:12640-13597 GCA_964574885.1 uncultured Pirellulales bacterium | reverse complement strand
GGATTCGATCTTGATATCCACTAATTCCCCTTTGCCGTTGACCTGGGCGGTCACCATGCCCCCGCCGCTGCTGGCCTCGACGATCTTCTTTTGCATCTCCTCCTGCATCTTCTGCATATTCTCCCGGATATCTTTCAACTGCCCGAACATCTTTGTTATATCGCCAATTCCCATCATCTAAATCCCTTTACTGAAATCATTATTTCATTCTAAAACCATATGTCATTCTGAGCGCCCCTGCTTTGCTAAAAGTGCTTCGCGGCGGTTAGAGCTATGAATCTCACCGCTTACCCGTAAACTGTAAACCGTAAACCGGGCGGCCACACGGGGCCGCCCCTACGATTTTCATCTACCCATTTACTCATCTACTAATTTACTCATCTACCCATCTACTTATTCATCCGATCGATTTTTCGAACTCTGCCGCCCAGGGCCTGCTGCACCTTCTGGACCTGGGGATCCGCCATCGCCGAATTGATTTCCTGCTGACTGAGCTTGGCGCCCGGCGAACGCTTGGTTTTTCCCGCAGCAGAGGAGCCGGAATCTGGCGCCAACTGTGTGATCCGTACCTTTACCGGTCGGGCCAGGATGCCGGCCAGGGCCTCTTCGATTTCTTGTAGAATCGCCGGTTGCTCTGCCAGCAGTCGGCCCATACCGTTCTCCTTGCCGAATCCCAGCGTGATTTGACCGTCCTGGAAGTCCACCGGGTGCGCGGGTTGCAAGTAAGCGGCCAGATGTTTTTGGTCCCGATTTATAATCTCCGCCTGAATGGATTTCCAATGGCTCTGTAGATAATCGCTCGTTATGGTGTCCGGCAGGTCCAGAGTGTCGTCCGTGGCAGAGGGCGGTTTAGCTGGGGTTTGAACGGGGGGATTATTGGAATGATTTGCAGAGGCAACTTTTCCTGATGGCGCTGGGACTTGTCTGCGCGCGGATGGTGGCGGGGGGGATATTCGT
>CAZNQT010000066.1:0-12630 GCA_964574885.1 uncultured Pirellulales bacterium | reverse complement strand
CCCCCCGCCCGCCCCCCCCCCCCCCCCCCCCCGCCCCGCCCCAAATTCGTCCTGCCGGCGCCGTCGAATTCTGCCTATCCTGCAAACCCTGTAATTGTTCCAGCAGGGCTTTGGTATCGCTGAAGCGATCGTTGGCCGTCAGTCGGACCAGGGCCGACTCGAAGAGCGGTCGTCCGGTATCGCTGGCTTTGAGCGAACGACGGAGTTCCTCCATTACCGTGATGTTATAAACCAGCGCCGCCTCATCGAAGCGTTTCGATTGATCGACCAGTGTTTGCCGTACGGTGGCTTCGTCCGCATCCACCAGGTCCGTATCCGCCGGACAATGACGCAGGATGAGCAGATCCCGAAAATGTTCCTGGAGGGCCTGGGCCAGGGGCTCCAACGCCAAACCTTCTCCCAGAGCGGCATCCGCCTGGGTGAGTACGGCGCCGATATCACCCCCGCTGATCGCATCGGCCAGGGCCGCAATCCTCTCGGAGCGCGGCGTCCCTAAAAGTTCTGCCAGAAGCTCCAGCGTCAATTCGCCTTGGGCCATACTCAAAAGCTGATCCAGCAGACTTAATGCATCCCGCATGGAACCATTGGCCAACCGCGCCACTCGCCGTACCAGCGCTTCTTCCGCCTGGATTTCTTCCTCGGTGAGGATCTTCTGCAATTGTGCCGCGATTTCCTTCGGCGGAATATTGCGAAAATCGAACCGCTGACAGCGCGATTGGATCGTGGCCAGCACCTTATTCGGCTCCGTGGTCTCCAGGATGAATTTCACGTGCTCCGGCGGCTCTTCCAGCGTCTTTAACAACGCATTAAACGCACTGACCGAGAGCATGTGCACTTCGTCGATGATGTAGATTTTGAATCGTGCTCGTGCCGGGCGGTAGATCGCGTTCTGTCGGAGTTCGCGAATATGTTCCACTCCCGTATTCGAGGCGCCGTCGATTTCCAGAACGTCGATGTCTTCGCCTTCATGGATCGCCAGACAGCTATCACATGCACAGCAGGGAGTGGGAGTCGGCGCATCGTATTTCAGACAGTTCAGCGCCTTGGCCAGAATCCGCGCCATCGTGGTTTTACCCACGCCCCGCGTGCCGGTAAACAGATACGCGTGCGCCACCCGATTCGTTGCGATGGCGTTCTTCAGCGTACGCGCGGATGCTTCCTGTCCGACCACGTCGTCGAACGTCAGCGAGCGATACCGCCGGGCCAATACCGTATAAGACATATCTTACCTTCTCCCCTATCTCCTAGCCGCTATACGCTACCCGCTATACGCTATTATTCACTGCCCCATCAAATGATTCAGAATCAAGAGATCCAATTCTTCGTAATCGCGCTCCTGGATCAATTGCTCCACTTGTTTATCATCGAGGCTGCGTACCAGATCCAGCAGTCGCAGGAACATCGTATGGCTGTTGGATAAATGCTTCATGGAGACGTCACGTTTCTGTGTGCGCACCGCCTTAACGTCCAGGCCGACCCATTCGCCGTTCTTTCCGTAATCGTACTTTTCCAGAATTCGCACCTGGTTGAACGCTCGCCGCAGATCGACCGATCCGAAGCTCTTATCCTCGTCGAATTTCAAACCGTTCTGATCGTTCAGGTGCACCGTCCAGAGTTTGTCGTGTGACAGGGCGTAGCCCATCTCGTCCGACGGGTCCAGACCTGCCAGAATCGCATGGGCGCTTTCAATATTCACGCCCACCCGACTGGGGTCGTCTGTCATATAAGCCAGTCCAATGGCGTGCCCCGTCGTGGGAATATATGCCTGGTCCATCGGTTCATTGGGTTTGGGCTCGATGGCAATACGCACCTTGGCATCATACGCCAGCATCGCATTGATCGCCTCGACGAGTTGATCCACCGCCTGTTTGGAATCCTTGGCCTCGCGAATATAGGAGCCTTCCCGCGCCAGCCACAGTACGATTAGATCGATCTCCAGAGCGTTGGCGATATCGATACAGCGTTTGCTCCGCTCGATGGCATACTGGCGGCATTCCGGATCGTTGGAGGTATAACCTCCGTCGATCGTACGCGAGTCCTCCCATAACCGCGGCGCCACAAATTCCGCCTGCAGACCGTGATCGTCCAGCAGTTTCTTCATCTTCTTGGCTTCGGCCTGGATCTGCTGCGGACTCAAATCATTCATATCCGGTACGGCGTCGTCATCATGAAACTGCACCCCGTCAAAACCCAGTTTCTTGTAATACGTCAGTTTTTCCGAAAACGTATATTCCTCCCGAACCGTCGGTCCGAACGGATCGGCGCCGCTATGAATATTCCACGGACCAAAGGTGAATCGATATACTCCCGCCATCACTGTTCTCCTTTCTTAAAATCCCCTTTTTTTCTCCTGAGGGGTTAACTCATATTTTGGATAACCAGGAACCAGTAACTAGGAACCTAAAAAAGGCCGTGCACTTTTCGTCGAATCGACTTCGACGAGTTTGCGATCACAGCCAGCTCCCGCCAGGTGATTCCACGGCACAACAGGCGATCACGCTTATGGCTGCTCCCGTCAAGGTCTGACCAGGTTCACGCTGCCCGCTTGCATGGGACCCGGCGATCAACACCGCTTATGATCGTAGAGGCTCATCTAGGTCAATCCTCTAAAAAGAATTCCGCCTCGCTATAGCGGATTGCGAGTACAGGGTACCGCTAACACCCCGCCTAGCACGGCCAATTCCATGATAATTGCCAAATCAAAACAATTAACGTGCCCAATATAACCATATCGTTTAGCAAAGTCCATGCCTAATATTTCCTGGTTTTACAAGTCTCTGTATAATAAAGCCTTACGAAAAATAATCTTGGTTGGAATCTCATACTACATTTTCAGTTGCTTCTCCCTGCCGCAATGGAATATGATACGGATGCCTGATCGGCAAGAAGGATAGTGCGATGATTAAATTCTACTGCACACGATGTGATAAGAAATTAGGTGTACCGGATGAATTCGCCGGCAAGATGGTTAAGTGCAGTCGATGCCGTCAACCAACCCGCGTCCCCGATCACTCACAGGGAACGGAACCGGAACCGATTCCGGATCAGCCCCCCCTTTCGGAATCGCCGCTGACGGAGAATATTCTGAGAGACCTGGAAGCCTCCGGTCCGACGAAACCTTCTTCGGTGTCGGATTCACCCGCCCCGGCGGCACCGCCGCCGAAATCATCTCGCAAACCGCCTCGCATTCGCTGCCCCCGCTGCAATACTCTCATCGCCGGCGATACGGAGTTCTGTATTGCCTGCGGTTGTGCCATTACCCAACAGCAAGCGGCGCCAATGCAATATGAAGTGGATACGTCCGGTAGGTTCTATACGGTGTCAAAAATGCCCTGGTTCCTGTTGGTAAGCGCCTTTGCAGCCGCCATCGGCGTCTTGGGTTGGATCGCTCTGGCTTTCAGCACTACGAAGGAAAGTGGGTATGCCGCCTTGGGAGTGGGCGCCTTGATTGGTTTCGTGATGATGGTGATAGGGCATGAGTATCGTCGAGACATTGCACTTCTGGCCGCCACCGTTACGATCCTCGCCGTGCCTATAGGAAAATATCTTACCCTCGCCTGGGTGGAACCGGAAACGCCCCAGGAGGAAAGGGCTCCTGCGAATACGCGCACGAATTTGAAGAGTGAGATTAATGAGAATTGTATTGATCGATCCGTGCTGGATCATGATACCTTGTTTTATGCTACCGGTTGTCATTTGGTAAAGCAGGGCCAATTGTCCCAGGAGGCGGTGACCGCCGCCATGCATTATTGCCTCGGCGACCCCCTTCCTCCGGATCAAATTCCGGCGGCCCAGGATCACTGTCGCCGGATTACGCAGACCTTCCGGGATTGGCCCATAAGCAAACGAAAAGAAATTGTACGTGAATTCTACCAGAAGAAAGCGAAAAAAACGCAACAAGCTCAACAAGTCGTTGCCGAGGTGGCCGCTCAAGTCTTTTATAAAGATCGGCTGAAATTTGCCTTTCAGGATTGGTATATCGACCTTCTCTGGTACATCCTGGCAATATTGGCCGCCGCCAAAATCGGCGCCGCATTATCCGAGTAACGGTTTGAATTATAATGCTTTATAAATCCGTAATACAATCTTTCAGCTTCTTGTCTTATAGGTGTGTTTTTATTTTTAGTGTTCGCTAACCTCTTAAAAAGTAAGTCTTTACAACGATTTTGCCGTAGGGCAACTACCAATGCGTTTAGCGCTTTGGGGCTTCCAGCAGGATGTGGATGGGGCGTTCATCTTGCCTGCTGGTAGCCTAAAAAGCGAAAAACGCAACCCTCGAATGGTAAAAGAATCACAGGAAAAAAACCATTCCTATGGAAATCCATCCTATTCGTGGCAGCCAAAGGACGCGCCGGGGGAATATATCTCTTGCAATCCCTTGCGGATATATGATATAGTCATTCCATAGTTTCAAAATATGGGTCGAGCCTTTTTAGGCTAATGAATGTCGTGCCAGGCAGGATGGTGTGTCTATAAACCAAACATGTAGGCCTGGAAATGAGGTGTAATCCATGATCAAATTCCATTGTCCCCAGTGCGACAAAAAAATCGGCGTCCCCCAGGAGTTCGCCGGTAAACTCGTTCGCTGCCCCCGCTGTAAACAACCTGCCCGCGTCCCCGAACTCGAACCGGAACCTCTCGAAGAACAGATCGCCGATTCCGTCTGGTCCGAGGATATGTTCGCGGCCCAGCAGGATGAACCCCCCGGACAACCCGATCAGCAGCAACTCTCGGATAGATGTCCTCAGTGCAAAGTCGTCCTCCCTACTGATTCTGAGTTCTGTGTAAACTGCGGTTATGCCTTGTACCCTTCGCAATTCAAAGGTTCTATACAAAATACTACTGCTACCGGTAAGAAAACGGGTCGGACTATTCTTATTGTGGGAGTATCTGTTTCATTGCTTATTTTAATGGGTGTCTTTGCTTGGAGTATTGTTTCTGATTTTATCAGTAGTGAAAATGAAACGAATGCCAGATATGCCCAGGTGCAGGAATTTACTGAGGAATATATTAACTTATTAAGCATGGGCAAGATTGACCAAACAAGAGAATTCCTCAGCCCGAAACTAATCAATGATATCAATGAGAATGATATGCAATTATTTACCGAATTCCTTAGTAAGATCGATATACAGGATTTGGAATGCATTTTAAAAGGGTCCGAAGAACGCCTTGATGGTATGCAATTTTATCTTTGCTACAACTGTAATTACCAGGACGAAACCTATCAGATAGCGACATCAGTAATGAAAATAGATGGAAATTTCAGTATCGATGGAATTGTACTTGGAGATTCATACGATACCATTTTTTCAATTGGACCGTACAGCTATGAAGATATCACGGCATCGGCTCTTATGGGTGAATTCACAAATTATGCACCCATTTTAACAAAAGCGTTTACCGGTCTAATTGTAGTTGTTTTGGTGCTTGGCATTATTCAAATTGCGTCGTATTGGATGGTGTTTAACAAGGCCGGTGAACCGGGTTGGGCAGCTATTATTCCTTTTTATAATATGTGGGTTCTGGCTGAAGTGGCAGATAAACCCGGTTGGTTGGGAATTGCGATGTGCTTTGCCGGAGGAATCCCCATTATAGGGCCTTTCGTTCAGCTTTATCTGTTGGTATCAATATCATTTGGTGTAGCGAAAACCTTTGGCCGTGGGTTAGGTTTTGGATTAGGATTAAGTTTTTTGCCCTTGATTTTCTATCCGATCCTGGCTTTTTCGGAAAACTAGCATATAGAAGTCGAGATTTTCTCTGCTCATCGCTGACGATTCCAATCTCCCGACTCGTATTTCGCCTTCAATTCCTTCAATGCGGTTCGTTCGAATTCGTTCAAATCGCCTCTCATTAACTCACAACCCAGCTTGACCGCTACTTGCCTTGACGTATCATCAATCAGTTTATCTAACGTAAATTCTTTATGTACCTTCTCAACCAACTGTGCTGATTCCTGCTGCTCGAAACGTCGCCGCAAAATTAATGAGCCATGCTGCAACACGGCGTGCTTCATCCGCCGCTGCGCGCTGCCCAGCAGCTTCTCTCCCTCCAATACTAAATCCAGTCGATGTTCCCGCGAGAAACAGAAAAACGGACCGCGCTGACTGTTCCCCGACTCCTGACCGCCCCGATAAGTCACCGAAACTCTCCGTTTTCCCAAAACCTCTATAAAAGCATCGTGTACTAACCGATATAAATCCGCGATATCTGTTGAGCGATCCTTATCACGGATCGGCATGACCAGCGAATAGGTAATCTCGTCGTCATGTAGAATTGCCCCGCCGCCCGTTTGGCGTCGTACCAACGGCAAACGGCGAATATCTTCCTCTTGCGCTTGAAATTCCGCATAACGTTGAAAATAACCCAGCGATATGGTCGGTTCCGACCAGCGATAAAACCGCAGCGACGCCGGAGAGGCCCCTTCGTTCACTCCCAGCAATATCGCCTCGTCCACCGCCATATTCTCCGCACCCCCCTGCGCCCCATCCCACATCACTCGCAATATCGTTTCCTCACTCATCTACCCATCTCTCTATTGTCATTCTGAGCGCAGCGAAGAATCTCTCCTCTTAACCGTAAACGGTAAACTGTTTACTAACCTTAAACCTTCAACTTTTAACCTTCAACTCTTCTACCCATCTACCCATCTACCCATTCACTCATTTACCCTTATACTCATCTACTGATTTCCCCGCCTGATAACTGCTCCGCACGAACGGTCCCGCTGCCACGTGCTCGAATCCCAACGCTTCCGCGTTTTCTTGGATCGCCTCGAACTCTTCCGGTCGATAGAATTTCTGTACGTCGCGATTCCTTTTGCTCGGCCGTAAATACTGACCGATCGTCACCATTTGCACGCCCGCCTCGCACAGATCGCCCAGCAGTTCGTTGATTTCCTCCTCCGATTCCCCCAGCCCGAGCATGAATCCGCTTTTCACGATGGGGCCGTTATCCTTTTCTACCACGTAACGCAATACGCCCAGCGACCGCTCATAATCCGCTCCGCTGCGAATCTCCGGCGTCAGTCGCCGCGTCGTCTCCAGATTATGATTAAACACGTCCGGCCGCGCCTCGCACACCGTATCCAGACAATCCGTATCCCCTTTGAAATCCGGCGTCAGTACTTCTATCATAGCGTTTGGCAGTCGTTGACGGATCGCCCGGATCGTCTCGGCAAAATGCCCGGCGCCGCCGTCCGCCAGATCATCCCGCGTCACCGATGTTGCCACCACGTACCGCAATCCCAGTCGCGCCGCCGCCTCCGCCACCCGCGCCGGCTCATCCGCCGACACCGGTAATGTCGCCCCGTGTTCCACTAGGCAGAACTGGCAATCCCGCGTACATACCTTCCCCAGGATCATAAACGTCGCCGTTCCCTGCGAAAAACACTCCCCCTGATTGGGACAACCCGCGCTGCCGCAAACCGTTGTCAATTCCAGATCCGCCAGCACCTCCCGTACCTGCTGATACGTACGGCCGCACCCCACCGGCCGCTTCAACCACGACGGCAAACGCCGCCCCGTATTATCATCTTTGTCATCATTCATTGAAATTCACGGCAGATACAGGATGCGTACTTCGGACGGATTTACCGTGCTCTTTGACGATTTTTTATCTTCCACGCGCCAATACACGATTTTATCGCCGTCATCTTTTTTTTGCAGTTTAACGACGAGTTTTGTCTTCAACTCGGCTTGCGTTTGTCCTTTCTTCACCTTGAGCGTAAGTAGGCTTTTCTTATCGCTGAAATCCCCGGTCGTACTCAGGCTCACGATGGGACTCTGGGCCAGGCCGGGCGCCGAAAAGCTAAAGGACGCCCCCTCTCCTTCGCTGATACTGACCCCGTCCGCCGGCGTCAGGGCCGTCATCTCCGGTCGATTCCAGTAGAAGTCTCGGATTTCGGATGCCTGATCCGAATTTTTACCCGCGCCCGCCACCCGCCAGCATAGATGTTGATCCCCGTCGTCTTTCGGTAGAATTTTTAACCAATCTTTGCTGGTCATTTGATAAAAGGGGTGTCCGGATTTGGCTTTAACTCGGACCACGTGTTTGGAATCGTCAAAATTTCCCGTCAGAGCAAACTCCAGCGAAACTTTATCGGTTACGCCCGGCAGTCCCAACCATCGAAACGTAACGTCCTCCAGATCGGTGGCTGCCTCGCTGTCGATAGGCGAAAACAGAACGATCGGATCTACTTCTGAATATAGTTCTGCCAGAGAGATCATTACACTTTCTTCCTTGTCGGCGATATCGTCCAAGATGTCCGGAACCTCCGACCAGTTGGGCTCAAAGAGACTCTCCCAGAGCCCGCACGCTTCCCACCAGGTATCGGCCAGATCCGTAAGACCCAGACTGTCCAGGTAATCCGCAAAGTAAGGACGCTGATTGATAAACACGCCCCGGATGTAACTGCTAAAGGCAATATCGGGATCCGCGCCATCTCGCAGTGTTTCTGCCAGTGCCCGGATCGCCTCCGGACCCGTTGGAAATTTGGAGGCGCCGCCCAGTGCGTCCAGGGCCAGCCAGACCAGCGTCCACGCATCATCCGCTAATTGGGGAGCTTCCGTAATGTAACACATCAGGTATGGACGCGCCGGATACTGTGGACTCAGCAACGGGACCAAACTCCAGCCGTTCAGAAAATCCTCCCACGATAAAGCAATATCCTCTTTTGTGCCCGCTTCGCCTCCGTTATCCGTGTAATACACGAAAACCGGATCATACCCGTGCACTACGATCCGGTGATTCCCATGTTCGCCTCCCCATAAGTAATACATATCCATATGCACCTGGACCGGGATCCCCGCGGCTATAAGCGTCTTGAGTTTCTCGACCGCCTCTTCCTCTGTCTCGAAAACCGTAGCGCTGTCTGCCGCTTTGGCTTCCGCCATGGCCTCCCCCTTGCCCACCCCGTAGCCTACGTGCAGGCCCACTCCGCACAACTGGGCCATATCGACTAATGCGCCCGCGTCAACCCAGTGAGGATGAGTATATATCTGCCGACCGTTATCTCCGCGCATCCATACGGCCTGGGACATGTCGCTGGAACGAACGGCTAATTCATACGACGACAAATTCGGATCGCGAAATTGTAGCAACTGACCGAAACTCGCCACGTGACACATCCCCATTTCCCATCCGCTGTTCGTCACCCCGCTTATATACGCCGACTCCGGCGCCTCCCCTTGCACCGTTCCCGCCAGAACCAGTAAAAAAAACAATGACATTTTTCCTCGATACGACATCTTCACGCTACGTCTCCCTGTTCAATTCCATGTATGTTCTCTCTTTGATTATATTGTATCCTCTCATACGCCTCTTGGCAATCTTGCGTTCTGTTACACAAGAGATGATGGGTGGCGCCGCCAAGCGAGTCCGCGAGCTTGGGGGTGGTAAATACCCCGCTTATTGTTTATTTGTCATTTTTTCATTTTTAGTTACAATTGTACTCATGAAGAATTGTATTAGTGGACTACCATTAGTAGCCGGATTCAGGCAATATGTACGTCTTTCCCGATCCGATTCCGGTGGCGCCGAAATGCGTTTGGCAATCACAACCTTTTTTAGCATTCTGCAATTGCCTGTCTTGTTGCTGGCGGCGGAGCGGACGAACGATCCGTTCGTAATGGTTCGGGACGGTCAACCTGTTGCAACGGTCGTCTATGCGGGCGAACACGCGGCGGTCAAGGCAGCCATCGACGATTTGACTCATTACGTACAGCAAATCAGCGGCGCGAAGCTGCAGGTGAGTCGAGGCGTCGGCGACACACCGGGGCCGACGCTTCACGTAGGCGCGACCAGCCTCTATCCCCAATTGTCATCGATCGAGAATGCCATTGAACTGGACGGATTCGCGATGAAGCGCGTGGGCGAGGATTTGATCATCGCCGGCAGGATACCGCAGGGAACGGCCAACGGCGTCACGACAGTTTTACAAGACCATTTTGGCGTGAGGTGGTACTATGGCGGGGAACTATGGGAAATTGTGCCCAAGCAATCGACACTGCAGATCCATTTGACGTCGAATGCCGACGGTGCGGCCCGTATCGAGAATCCATCGATGCTCGGGAGATTTGCATACGGTGACCTGAAAGATAAGCATTTCCGCCGCCGAGCCCGGTTGACGCTGGCGGGCGTGGAACTGCCGTATTCGGGCACCGGTCATCATCTCAATCGCGTCGTAAATCCCAGCAAGTTTGGCGATCGACCCGAGTATTTCGCCTATTGGGACGGTAAGTATCACGTTGAACCCGGGGTCCATCCATGTTTTACGCATCCGGATATGCCGGCGGTTTTTTTCGACTACATCCGAACGGGAAAAGGATCCTTCGGCGTGAATGATAACCTCAGCGCTTGTCGGTGCGAGCGCTGTCTGCAAGTCGATGGTAAGTCCGAGCCCTACATGGGAATGGTCAACGTTTCCGAGAGCTACTTCCAGTTGATTGCCCAGGTCGCCAAAAAGGCTGCAGAGGTTCGACCCGACCTGCGGTTGGGAGTGTTTGCCTATCAGTTGACCAACAGCCCGCCGAAAACGGTTGACCACCTCGGGGACAACGTTGACGTCGTGCTTTGTCAGGATACCTCGCAGTACTTCGATATCCAACATAAGAACAGGGATCAGCGGATGTCGGCCGAGTGGGCGACCAAGTGCGGTCACGTTCGATTCTACGACTATATCGGCATTGGTTACTGGACGCCGCGCTACTTCCCGCACATCCTCGCGGATCAGATCAAGCACCTGGATAGGATTGACGTGGCCGGTTATGGCACCCACTCGTCGGGCATGATCGATTCGTCGATGCCGATGTATTACCTGCTCGCTCGTCTGTTGTGGAATGCCGATCTTGATCCGGATAAACTCATCGCGGAGATGATCGCTGATCTGTACCGCGAATCCGCCGAGCCGATCGCTCACTTTTACGCCCACTGGGAAGCCTGCTGGCAGCGACAGAACAAAGCCGGATGGCTTTTTGGCATGGATAACTTTCGAGGCGAAATGTCCCGGTACTCACCGAAGGATTTCGAGAAGGGACAAAAACTCCTGGATAAGGCCCTGGCAATGGCACGAGACGAACAGGTACGCCGTCGTATTGCCTATCTTCAGCGTCGTTACACCTTTACGTATCTCAGTGCCCAGGCGTTCACGGTATCAGACCGCGCGATCCGATGGCAGCCGACGGCAAACCATGATGATGCCGTCGCCATGTCAAATGCCGTAGTCGATGTCTGGAAGTTCTGGACCGATTACTTCGATCGCATCTATCTTCTGGACGGTACTCCGATGGCTTCCTGGGTGGACAAACCCTTCCGGGTGCGTGTCTGGGCGCTCAAACAACAGATGCGCGATGCAGTAATCGCGCCCCTGGTTCGCTGGGTTTGTGCCCACGAAGGAAGAATTCCTCCGAATGAGCTGAGACGAATCGAACACATCTTCGCCGGCGTGGCGATGTTAAACCGCAGCATAATCGAAGGAAAAGTCACCGAACGCGTGGAGGCAGTGCCCTATATGCCTCGCGTGGACGGTCTGCTCGTAGCCGACGTCCCTAAGGTCCGAACGCCGCCGCAGTTGAAAGCGGACAAGGAATCTTGGCCTGATGCCGGCCCATTGGATGCCGCGCCGTGGGTGTTTCTCGATCATACCGAAAATCACAAAGTCGGCAAATACGAAGACCCGGTAGTTCAGCGTCATTACGTGATGCATCAGCCGCCGGTACGCGATGATCTCTCCGTGGACGCTCAGGCGACCTGGGACAACGAGAATCTCTACTTGCGCATCAAGGTCAAGGACGAACGCCACGTGCAGAACCAGCCGCCCCAGACCATGTGGAAAGAGGACAGTGTCCGTGTCGCACTCACGCCGCAACGCGACAATTTTCTGTATGACGTTCATTCCTGGACCTATATTTGGGGCGGTTATCGCGGATGCGAACTGGAGTTTGGCGTCGCGCTGAACGACGCCAAAACACAAATCCATGTAGAGACCGTGCCCAAAAATCTATCAGCCGATCTTAAACCGGGTGCATTGATTCGCGCCACGGCACGTCGCCACCCTCAACACACGGTGTACGAGATGTCAATCGATTGGCGACTGGTGCCCGACTTTAAACCGGCCTCCGAGAAGAGCCTGGGGCTTTGGCTCGTTGTCAACGATGCCGACAAGGGTGAACGCGTTAGCGCCGAGTACGGAAGCGCCGTCAATCGTGTGAAGCGACCTACCGGCTTCTCTGCCATCCGACTGGTCAACGAACCGGCCCGGACCTCCGATCCTCCCAAAACCAGGTAATCCCCAATCCCCGCTGACATCGTCAACCTCCTCGTTTATCAAACATTCTCCCGGTATCAAGGCTCAGGAAACAAATACTTCTCTGGCTGGCTAACCTGGTTGCGATCAAGTGCTTTTAGATTGATCTTTAGTGAAAATTATGGTAATCTATAATAGACGGAAAAGATGTGCAATAGTATGTTATATTCTCTGGGAGCACGTTAGTTTTTGGGTCAATACGCCTTGGTATCTTATGAAGATTTACCACGTTTTATGCTTGATTTGCCTTGTGTATGCTGGGGGGGGCTGTGTTTCTACGGAATTGACTCCTTTGACCGATGATATAACGCGTAACGAACTCGAAC
>CAZNQT010000065.1:0-13597 GCA_964574885.1 uncultured Pirellulales bacterium | reverse complement strand
GGGCCCAAATGACCCTGATCGAGTTTGGCGATGGATTCAGTGCCGAACATGGATTCAGTTGGGAAGATGAGGTGATGGATACGATAGGAGTAGGTATGGCTTATCTGCGTCACCGGTTCCCTTCCCTAAAGAATAAAGTCGATTTTCGTCTGGAATGGCTCCCTTCGTCGGCGTATCTTCACGGAAATCAGTCGGATCCTTTTACGGATTATTCGGGACAAAAATACCTGCTCGCCTTTAAGCCGAGCGGTTTCCTGAAAACAAACAACCCCCTACTAAAGGCCATGGAATTACAGGTGGGTTACTACACGCGCGGCTTTGACGGAGATAAGGATGCCGACAGTCGACGTCGTTCTACTTATATTGGGATAGGCTTAAATGTGACATACCTGCTCGAACAACTTACCGGACATGATGCCTGGAGAATTTTCGATTACTACCAGGTTCCCTATACGTATCTATCGTCCGCCTCAGAATTTCATTGAGCCGTCAATTTTAGGGAATTTTAATATGGATGCCAAAAGCAGGTTAAAAAGGGTTGTATGTAGTTTTCTCTGATGATGAAGAAATATTTTATAATAGTATTTGCGTTATTTGTTGTGGTCTATATTCTCCCGCTCGGCGTGCGGCCCCTGGTGATGCCTGACGAAACACGTTATGCGGAGATCCCCCGTGAAATACTGGTTACGGGAGATTGGATTGTCCCCCGGCTCGATGGTTTACGATACTTCGAAAAGCCGGTTTTGGGATACTGGGTCAACGCACTTTCCATAAAACTATTCGGAGAAAATGCGTTTGCCATACGTTTACCGTCGGCATTAGCTGTCGGGCTCTCCGCCTTGTTGATTTTTTCCCTTGTTCGAAGATTTGGCGGAGGAAGTCGAAAAGGGGTATTGGCCGCGGTTGTGTTTCTCACTTGCGTGGAGGTATTTATTGTCGGGATTCTCTGTGTCTTAGACAGCCTGTTTTCGCTATTCGTCACCGCGGCAATCATTTCATTTTACTTTGCCTACAGAGCCGATATCCCCAGGGAAAGGACGATGTATCTGGCTTTGTTTGGTTGTGGTTGTGGTTTGGCTTTTCTCACCAAAGGTTTTATTGCTTTTGCGGTACCGTTCGTAACTATCGTTCCCTTTCTGATTTGGAATCGCCAAAGTAAAAGGATGTGGAAATGGATTAGTATCCCGATTTTAACCACTGTCCTTATCGCCCTGCCTTGGAGTATAATGATATATTTGCGAGAAAGTGATTTCTGGCGCTATTTCTTCTGGGAGCAACATGCCAGACGTTTTTTCAGCGATGACGCGCAACATACCGAGCCATTCTGGTTTTTCCTCCCCGTACTAGCCATCGGTGCTTTGCCTTGGATGGCAGTTCTTCCTGCCATTGGTATGGGTCTCAAGAAAACACAAGGTAAAGATCCGTTTCTTCGATTTGCACTATGCTGGTTAATATTCCCTTTTCTATTCTTTTCCATTTGTCGGGGCAAGTTGAGCACCTACATATTGCCCTGTTTTCCGCCTGTGGCGATCCTAATCACATTAGGACTAACAAAATATCTTGCCACTGGCAAAACCAAAACCTTTGATACTATTGTGCGTAGCAGTGCAATATTGATTATTCTCGGCACTGGCGTATTGATCTTAATCCATACGGCTCTGCCCAGGTTGGGTATTTACAATCAAAAAGAAACCTGGAAATGGATTCTTCTCGCTATCGGACTCTTATTTTATGCTGTTTTTTTGGTATGGGCATCAAGAGATATAAGCGACATGACAAAAATCTGTTTATGTTGTTTTGGCCCTATTTGTCTTATGTTTGGCATACATTTTATTACACCGGATAGACTCAAAACAGGTAAAATGCCCGGAGACTTCCTTTCAAATTATACCAAGCAAATAAGACCTGACGCTATTATAATCTCAGACAAGTATCTGACATCTGCTGTATGCTGGTTCTACCAACGAGACGATGTCTATCTACTGGATAGGGCCGGCGAATTTAAGTACGGAGCAGGATATAAGGATGCAAATCACAAAGTGCTTACCAAAGAAGAATTTGCCGATTTCGTTACGCATAAGGCAAAAGGCCGTAAAGTGGTGTTATTCACAAACAAAAAACTCTACGACTACTACCGGGAGTGGTTGCCGAATCCTGCGAATGAGGTGCAGGAGGATGGTTTTGTAATGGCCGTATTTACTTCTTCAAAACCGCATCCCCCCAGGGAACGTCGTGACAAATGAATTGAATTATGATGCCTGGCGATTTGCGAAAGTGAGTGCCATCGCTGATATAGAAAAATGCTGTTTATATAGGATGGAGCTATGAATAACAAACGTGGTATGGCATTGCTGATTCTTATCCTGACCGGTTGCTCCGTTGAAACCTCATATGATCGCGACTATGTTTCCCAGGGGATTCAAGATCGCTCTGATTACTCATTAGGCCGGGATGCTCCGCCGGGGGAATTCAATCTCCCGGAAGGAGTTACGCTGGCCGATGGACTTACTCAAGACGAAGCGGTTGCAATTGCTCTTTGGAATAACGCTCAATTTCAAGCCGACCTGGCCGCCCTGGGCTTCGCCCGTGCCGACCTGGTGGAAGCACACATGTTCTCGAATCCGGTATTTTCGATCCTTTTCCCGATCGGCCCCAAACCCCTGGAAGCGGCGCTGGATGTACCTATCAATGATCTTTGGCAGCGACATCATCACATCGCCATGGCCAATCTTGATGCCCAGAGTCTTTCCGAAAATCTCATTGAGCATGGTCTGGGGCTCATTCGAGACGTTCAGACTACCTATACGGACTTGTGGTTGGCACAGGAGCAACTCCATCTGGCTCAGGAAGATGCGCAACTGCGAGTTCAACGGGCCGATATTGCGCAGGGGCGCTTCCGGGCCGGTGACATTAGCGAAATGGCGCTTTCAGTCGCCCGCGTGGATTCGCTGAAAGCTGCCGATGCAGTTGCCCGGTTTTCAAAAGAAGTCGCCATCCAACGACAACAGCTCCGTGCGTTGCTCGGACTCATTTCCGAGGATACGCCCTTAGGGATTGTACCGCCGCATACTACCTCAAGTTCCCCGGTCTCAACGGATGAACTCCTGGCAACGGCCCTGGCGGCGAGGCCCGACCTGCGGGCTGCCGAATTATCCCTCGAAGCCGCGGGCGAACGACTGGGCTGGGAACGTTCCAGGATACTCAATTTGATGGCTATTATTGATGCCAAAGATGAAGGGGAGGATTTTCTGACAGTCGGACCGGGCCTATCCCTGGAGATTCCGATCTTCAACCGGAATGATGCCGGAATTGCCCGAGCCGAAGCTGAGATGGAACAGGCGGCGCGACGGTATGAAGTGGTTCATCAGAACATTATTCTTCAGGTCAAACAGGCTCACACTCGGTATATGTCAGCCTGGGAGAAACTTGAGCTTTGGGGCAACAGCATTGTTCCGGCTTTGGAGACGGCCGTCGATCAGGCCCGGAAATCTTTCGCGGTCGGAGAACAATCTTATCCTTCCGTCCTGGAGGCTGAGCAAAATCTTATTGAGGCACGTATGCACCGTACGGAATCGACGGCCGACTTGTGGCGCTCTGCTGCAGAACTGAACTACTGTATCGGAAAGAAAATGATTTAAGCATAGTTTGAATGGGAGTCGTTATGAAAAAATTGGGAACAATAGTAGGGTTGATCCTCCTTCTGGCCGGTGCTTTGGGAGTTTACCTTCTCTTTCATGGAAAGCAAGGCGAGGTTTCGGAAGCGCCGGAGGAAGAGATCGTCACCGAAGTAAACGTACAGGTGGGAAAGATTATACACTCGGCGCTCCGTGGCTATATTCTGGCGTATGGTAGAGTTACTCTTGCGGTGGGCAGCAGTGATAACCCTCCGGCCCGTATGAATATTACGGCTCCGGCAGATGGGATTATCCGCGAGGTCAAATGCATCGAAGGCCAACAAGTTAATAAGGACGATATCTTGTTTCGACTGGATAATCGCATAGCGGATGTTGCGGTAACGAAAGCAAAGCAAGCGGTGCAGTTCGCAGAGCAGAATCTCGCCCGGCAAAAAGAACTGATCCAGAGCAAGGGAACGTCGCAAAAGGCGTTGCAACAAGCGGAATACGAGCTTAACGGAGCAAAAGAGGAACTGGCCCGTGTGACGACGGAGCGATCCTTTTTCCAGGTCACGGCGCCGATATCCGGCGCCATTGTGCGCGTACTGGCCCGACCGGGCGAGGCAGTGGGCAGGACGAACATTCTGGCCGAATTAATTGATCCGAATCGGCTGATCATTGAATCCAGGATCCCTAATGCCGAGGTCTCGGTTCTCAAGCCTGGCCTGAAAGCGGAAATTGAAACCGGCACTGAGGAGGCGGCCTCGAATACGGATATGACTAAAGCGACCGGTGCGTTGATCTTCGTTGATTCGATGGTTGATCCTGGGACCGATACCGTTTTAGTACGCGCGTCGACGCCGGACGAGGCGGGTTTGAGGCCCGGCCAAATCGTCAAAGTGCGTTATGTCTATGTGGAAAAGAGCGATTGCCTGGTGGTGCCGGAAGAAAGTCTCGTTACGACCACGGAAGGACAGACCGTGATTGCCATTGTGGAAAACGGTATAGCCGTCCAGAAAGTGGTGCACCCGGGATTGCGCGAAAACGGACTGGTGGAAGTGCAGGGAGAGGGCATTACCGAAGGGTTACAGGTCGTAACGGAAGGTGCCTACGGTCTGCCCCACGAAACCAAAGTGAAAATCATCGCCGGATAAAAATAGAGAGTGAGGATTTAATGCCACATACGAATTTATCAGATACCGAGCTGACTTCGAATGGGAATCATTTAGAAGCTCGGGGTTCGGCGGTGGGCCGATTCGCTAGTCATCATGCGACGGCCATTACCTTTATCGTGTTAGCATTGTGTTTGGGGGGGAGCTATTCGGCAACGAAGATTTCCTCCTCGGTCTTTCCTCAGACCAACTTTCCCCGAGTGGTGATTCTGGTGGATAATGGCGTGATGCCCGCCGATGAAATGATGGCGACCATCACCCGGCCCATCGAAGAAGCGATGAAGGACATTCCCGGTGTGGTCACCATCCGAGACGCTACGGGACGCGGCTCTGCGGAAGTGAGCGTCTTTTTCAACTGGCAGGTCGATATGATTCAGTCGGAACTGTATGTGCTGAGCCGCCTGTCCCAGATTCGCAGCACTTTACCGGCGACGGCGACGACCAACGTCTTCCGTCTGACCTTCTCGGCATTTCCCATTATTGGAGTTAGCCTGACCAGCGAGACGCGCGACATTACTCATCTCTGGGAGATCGCTCGTTACACCCTTAAACCCAAATTTCTTCGGATTCCCGGAGTTGGACGCGTGGACCTGGTCGGAGGACGCACGCCGGAGTATCACGTGATTGTGGATACCCTCCGTTTGCAGGCCGCCGGACTGAGTCTTGCGGATGTGACCGACGCGTTGATCAAAAAGAACCTTATAGCTCCGGCCGGCATGCATGAAGAAAACCACACCCTGTACCTTACCGTGGTCGATGGCCGGGTGCACTCGCAGAAAGATATTGAAAACTTCACCGTTTCCGTTGTCCAGGGGCATCCCATTCAAATTAAAGACTTCGCCCGCGTGGAACGTGGACCCGAGCCGGTTTTCAACGTTGTAACGGCGGATGGGAAAGATGCCGTATTGTTGAATATTCGCAGCCAGCCGGAGGGAAGCACTCTCGATATCGCGCGCATCGTAAAAGCGGAATTGAAAAACCTCAAAAGGGAATTGCCCCCCGATCTGAAACTGGCATTTTTCTACGACCAGTCCTTGATCGTTCACGAATCGGTCAAGAGCGTCTGGGAGGCGATTATTTTCGGATTGTTTCTTTCCGTAATCGTGCTATATCTTTTTCTCAAAGACTGGGGAATGACCTTCGTCGCAACGCTGGTGATCCCGGCCACGGTCCTGATTACCCTGATCGCGATTAAAGCGATGGGACTGAGTTTTAATCTGATGACTCTGGGCGGTATCGCTGCCGCTATCGGGGTGATCATCGATGATGCCATCGTGGTTGTTGAGGCGATATACGCAAAGAGAGTGAGCGGTGTTGCTCGGGTGCAGGCCGTACGTGAGGCGATTGCGGAAATATTCAGACCGATTCTGGCTTCGACGTTTACTCCCGTGGTGGTGTTTATCCCCTTGGCCTTCCTGGACGGGATCGTGGGCGTATTTTTCCGAGCCTTGGCCATGACCATGGTTGTGTCACTGCTTCTTTCTCTGGTCTTGGCGCTTACGTTTACCCCTTCCATGGCGTCATGGTTCCTCGGCAGAAAGAACCGCCGGGAAACAAATACACCGGATATGCAGGGCGGCGTCATATTGCGATGTTTCAATGGCATATATGAGCATACCCTTCGAATCGCACTGAGGTATCGTTGGATCACGATTGGCCTGTGCGCGTTAGTTCTACTTACTGGGGTGGCAATCTACGGACGGCTCGAAAGTGAATTCCTCCCCCCCATGGATGAAGGTGGGTTTGTCATCGATTATGTCGCACGACCGGGAACCAGCCTGACGGAAACGGACCGGCAGCTCAAGCAGGCGGAGGAGATTCTGCGCTCCATCCCCGAACTGGAAAGTTACTCCCGACGCACCGGCGCCAGACTGGCGCTGGCTATTGCCGAGCCTCATACGGGTGATTTCCTCGTCAAACTCAAACCCAACCGCAAACGGAAGACCGAGGAGGTAATTTCCGAGCTTCGACACAGGTTTAATGTTGCGGTACCCGGTCTGGAATGGGAATTTCCCGGCATCCTTTCCGATCTGATCGGCGATCTGATGTGGGCGCCCCAGCCCATTGAGGTAAAATTATTTTCCACGGATACGGAGTTTCTGAAGAACAAGGCGCCGCAGATCGAAGCCGAAATTCAAAAGGTCAGAGGAGTCGTGGATACGTTTGATGGTTTGATGATTACGGGCCCGTCTCTAAGTTTTCGACTTCGCAGTCCCGATGCGCAGCGGTTTGGTCTGACTACGGACGATGTAGCGGCGGCGGTTCAGACCGCTATGCTCGGTCAGACGGCCTCGGCGGTTTTACAGGGCGATCGACTCATTGATATCCGGGTCGTCGTGGATCCGGCCGATGTGGACCGGATTGCCAAGATTCGAAACCTCCCCCTGCGCTGTCCGGATGGATCTCTGGTCAAGCTTTCACAGGTGGTGGATATAGTCGAGGAACCGGGCCAACTGGAGCTTCGCAGAGAAGATTTACGTCAGGACGTTGCGATCACGGCCAGACTGGAAGCACGCGATCTCGGTAGTGCCATGACCGAAATCCGCGACCGGTTGAGTCAGGATAAATCTATACCCAAAGGAACTATCGAATTTGGCGGCCTGTACCAGCAGCAGCAGGAATCGTTCCGGCATCTGCTTGTTGTGCTTGCCATGGCGATCTTTCTGGTGTTTACCGTCTTGCTCCTGGAATTTCGCTCTTTTCCCGCTCCCCTGTCCATTGTGTTTGGGGCCGTCCTGGCCATGTTTGGCGCCGTGATGGCTCTTTACCTGAGTCATACCTCGCTGAATGTCGTTTCCCTGCTGGGGGCGATTATTGGGGTGGGCATTGTCGCGAAAAATGGCATCCTTATGCTGGACTTCGCAAAATTTCTACGAACCTCAGGCATAAATTTGGAAGAGGCTCTGGTTCAGGCCGGACGCCGGCGCCTCCGGCCGGTACTGATGACCTCCGGAACAACGGCTCTCGGAATGCTGCCCTTAGCCTATGGTATAGGTTCTGGCGCTGATATGCTCAGACCCTTGGCCATCGCCGTTATCGGTGCCGTCTGCATTTCCGTATTGCTTTCTCTGGTGGCAACACCGACGTTGTATCGGATTCTCATCCGGAATAAATAATCGTGGTGAAATTGTGAATTGTTTATATGATTATTTGACTGAAAAACAATATTTTTACCGAAATTTAATATATTTTTCTGTTAGATTGATTTTATTTGTAACACATTTTGAGCCAGTGCACCTTGATATACTGTGAAATGCGGAGGATTACGCGCGGTACTTTGGCGTCAAAAGTGAGATTTATATGTATCGCATAAATGCGATTGTTCTGTAAACCCTTAATAATAAAGCACTTACAGGGTTTTTCGGGAAATCGGAGATTTGTAAATAAAATTAAATACCGTCTGCGGCAATGGTATTGTACAAATGCATTGACTGAATGTTAAAATCATATTATAATCGTATTAGACTTTGCCTGGGGTTAACCTGTTCGCCGGGGCGTTGAAGGAGGATTGTATTTAAATCGTTTGTTTATAAGGGTTTATAGGAATTTAGCGTGGATGAAAAAGGCATTGGTAGTCGAAGTTTATGGAGTCGTCATGAGATGAAATATCTCATAAGCGAATCCACGGCTGCGGGAATTACCCAATATATCAAGGCCTACACCTGTCTAGATCGTCATAGTGAATTTAAGCCCAATAATGCGTACATGATTAGTAGTGTTTATCTGGATTCCGAAGATATGAGATTATGCCGGGAAAGCCTCGAGGGAAATAAAAACCGGTTTAAGCTGCGAATTCGCGGTTATACCGACGATATGGATTACCCCCGATTTTTCGAAATTAAACGGCGGGTCAATACGATAATAATAAAAAGCCGGGCCCGGGTAATGTATCATAGTGTGAATCCGCTGTTGTCCGGTTCCTTGGTGTCACTGCCGGATCATGATACGGAAAGTGAAAATTTACGGCAGTTTATGCTTTATATGAATAGTATCCATGCACTGCCGGTCGTCGGCATTCGATATATGCGTCAGGCTTATGAGGGTATCGTGGACGACCGGGTACGAATCACGCTGGATCGGGAATTGAGCTATAACGTAACTCGGGATGCCCTGGTCAAATCGACCGGTCCCGATTGGCATTACATTCCTATGAGCAATAAGGTGGTTCTGGAAATAAAATTTACGGGTACCTATCCGGCCTGGATAGATCGTTTGGTTAAATATTTTGGGATCAGGACGCAATCCGTATCCAAGTATGCCAGTTCGATCAGGCATGCCTGTTTACTGCGGTTTTGCGCCCCGAAAGTTTCGGCGTAAGAATTATGTTAGATGATATTTGGAGAGTTTTAGACGGCGGCACTACACAGGGCATCTTTCAACCGCAGGGCGTGGTTCTCTCGCTCTTGTTGGCCTTTGTGCTCGGTCAGTTAATTGCCTGGGTGTATTATTTTACCCATTCCGGTCTTTCGTATTCCCGGTCGTTTACCCAATCGCTGATCTTGATTACGGTGGTGGTCTCGATGGTGATGGCAGTCATTGGGAGCAGTATCATTACGGCGTTCGGCTTGATGGGCGCGTTGGCAATCATTCGGTTTCGAAACATATTAAAAGACACTCGGGACGTGGCCTTTATCTTTTGCGTCCTGGTGGTGGGAATGGCGGCGGGTTCCGAGCGGTACGCCATTGCCATTGCCGGAACCATCGTGTTATGTCTGATTGCCATTTATTTGCACGCCACCGGATTCGGTACGCATCAGCCTCATAACGGCTTTTTGCGCTTTCGGCTGATTGACACTATGGATCCGGATCACCCGGTCCTGGCGATTATGAAAAAATTCTGTAGTAGTTTTACACTGATTTCTTTGCAGGACATCGGCATCGACGGTCCGGCGGAATATGCGTATCACTTAATGGTTCGTAACGCTGCCAAGAACGAACATATGCTGGCGGAACTGGAAAAGATTGAGGGCATCGAAGGCATTAGCCTGACGATGCAAGAGCAGTTGCTGGAGGTGTAATACCACAATGAAACGAATACGCGGTACGAGTTATCAGTCCGGCCGATTGCGGCGGCACTTTTTTCCGGTGGTGGTATGGCTGGGCACCCTGACGGGTATCTTCCTTATATTCCAGCAACGATCCCGGTCGTTTGAGGTGGTGGGATTTGCCCAGGGACAAATGCGCCAAATTGCTTCTACCCGGACCGGGCAAATCAAAAAAATCTGGGTCCATCTGTATGACCAGGTCAAAGAAGGACAGAAGGTCGCGGAATTGAATGATGAGCATTATCAGGCCCAACTCGCTGCCGCCCACGCCGAGATAACCCAAATCGAGTTACAACTCGCCGCGGCCGAAGACAAATTAAACGTCGAGAATCAAGCCAGACAAAATGATCAAAAAGTAAATTTCCGTAATTTCAATTATGATGTGGAACGAAACAACATTCGGCTCCTGGATCTGAATGCCGACCTCGAAACCGATCAACTTACGTTGAAAAACGTGGAATCGGAACTGGCGAATGTGGAAAAATTAGTCCGGCAAAATAGTCTGACGGAATATGACCTGACACAGATAAAAACCAAACATGACCAATTGGTCAAGAAAATTGAAATCACTCAGAAATTGATCGAGGTGGCGCAGAAGGATTTGGACAAGGCCGAGCAGAACCGCGAAGAATATGCCCGCCAGGAAACGCTTCATCCCGACATCCAGAAATCACTGGCGCCGCTTCAACAGGCCATTGAAGTACAAAAGCAACGGATCAAAGAACTCCAAATCGAGGGCAAGGCCCTGGTGTTACATTCGCCTTTGAATGGAATCATCAGTCAGATACTGGGCCGACCCGGAGAAACCGTGATGCCCGGCGAGCCTATTATCACGGTCGCCGAAAAAGAACCTAGTCTGATCGTGGCCTATCTGCCGGAAAGTCGGGTCAACGACATCCCCAAGACTGTCCAGGTCATTAAATCGAGTGATCCGCCTCGTATCGCGGAATCGAGAATTGAACGAATCGGACCCGCCGTGGAAACCAAACCGGAGATGTATTGGCGCAATCCCAATGTCCCGGAGCGGGGACGTGCGTGCGTGATTGCGGTCAGTCCGGCGTTGGAACTGATCCCGGGGGAACGAGTCGGGATTCGGGGATTGTAAGGGATTGAGTATATCTACCCCTCGTGCTCAGTCGAAAGGGAAACCCGACGTTGTCGGTTCCCCATAGTTGCCTCCTGAACTAGGAAGATAAACGTGAAATTGAATGTTGGCCTATTCGTCGGTTGGGTTTTATCCGTACCCATAATGGTATTGTCCGTATCGGGATGTCTAGGGGAAAAAATCCCAAATCCGATGAATCAGAAAAAAGAACCGATGGCGGAGCAAACATGGCCCAATGCCGTTTCGGAGGAAATTGCCTATCGCCTTAGCGATTCCTTACTGTCGCCGAGTGAAGAACAGATCGAACAGATGCTGGCCCCGACGCAGGGCATCCTGACGTTGAAACAGGCGGTGGCATTTGCCGCCAAATATAGTCATGAATATCGAACCCGACAAGAACAGCTTTTTTTACAAAGCCTGAATTTTACGTTAATTCGTTTTAATTTGGTAACCCAGATCACCAAACAACCTTACAAGTCGGTTGGGTCCGAAAGCCCTTCGATGTCCGATCTGGCGTCGGATCCGAAACGTGCCGTCGCCCAGGCTCGAACGACAACCGAACTCGCCGAGGCCTGGGCCGCCGTTCTGACCGGGCCTCTGGGCATCGAACCGGCTTCCGTGCTCCAGGAAAAAATCGGCGATCCTCTCCCCCCACGCGTGCAGCGGGACTCCCGATCCGAAGAACTCATTCAGGGTGAACGCGACATTATCGCTTCTGTCCGTTCCTTTCAACGGTTTCAACAATCCTTTGTGGTTTCCATCTTGAATCAATACTATCGGATTTTACACCTGCAGGAAGTGACGGCGCTGGCCGAACAAAAACTCGATACCTTAAAAGACGCCTATCGACAAATGGAAAATCTGGCCAACGTCGGGCGTGCGGAACCCCGGGAACTGGACCGGGCCCGGCAGGATCAACTGCGGGCCGAGGACGACCTGATCAAAAGCCAGAGAAATTACCAGGACGCACTTGACGAATTTAAACTTCTCCTCGGGATTCCCGTACACATCGAGTTTCAGTTGGATAAACAGGAATTGGCTTTCTTACGGAAAGAAAGTTTGAAAGAGCCGGAAATTTCTCTCTCCCAGGGAATTGACACCGCCCTGCGACGACGTTTGGATTTAATGAATCAGAAAGATAATGTGGCGGACCGCGCTCGGGACGTCCTGCGAAAAGCTTACGATCCGGATACGCACAGGGAATATGTAAACGAATCCGATCCTCCCTGGGAAAACGACCCCAAAATCAGCCCCTTACAGTATTTACTGCATAAATGTAAACTGGAATTCGATACGCATGTGACTTTTGATCGGTTGATGGATCGTAATGCGTTTCAACAAAATATCGTACAATTGGCGCAGGAGCAGCGTCAATATAAACTTGCCGTCGAGACCATTACCAAGCAGGTCCGGCAGGCCCATCGTCAACTGACTCGATCACAGCACCGATATGAGGTCCAGCAGCAGGCGCTCGAACTCGCCCGGAAACGCGTTGCCAATACGGAGAAGCTGTTACAAAACGGTCGGGCTTCCATTCGCGATGTATTGCGGGCCCAGGAAGACCTCTTTGATGCGAAAATGGATGCCACGGAAGCTCTGGTGGATCACAGCAGCGCCACCCTGGATTTTTATCGTGATGCCGGCGTCTTGAAAATCACTCCCGATGGCCACTGGCAAATCATGACGCCGACAAATTGAGTGCACTTATTTCACGCCCGCCCAGTTCTTAAACTCTTGATTCCACTGTGCCGCCGTCCGATCGCCTTCGTACACGACTACCCGGAACTTAAAGAACGCACTTTTTCCCGGTTGTAACATTAGGCGATAGTGTTGGGGATTCTTCTCTTTGCGCCCTTTCTGAAACGCAAATTGACCCAGCGGATTCGCGGCAAATAATCCGTATCCCCGCGCGTGCCAAAAAGTCGGATAATTTGTACTCTTCGGATGGTTGAAGATCGCAATTCCCAGGATCTTACCGTCTTTTTTACTCTGCAAACGAACCCACGGCGCTCGCTTGCCCCAAACGTTCTTTTCCGTTTTATCTCCGTTGGCACTGAGATATTCCCCCTGGCCGCCTTTCTCCTTTAAAAACGGCGCCACCCGAATGCCAAACATCCCCTCTTTGGTATCATCAAACAACACCGGTTTGTTCTGCGCCATTAAAGTGATATCAAAATCAATGATATCTTCGTTCTTGTCGGCCGAAAAAACCATCGTACGATCTTCTTTCAGCAGCGTATCCCCGCTTTTGCCCACCCAATGCAATTCGACGGCCAGCGTACCGGTCTCCCCGGATACCATCTTGGTAAATTTCATGTGTTTAACCTGCGGGGGATACGTCTTGTTGTTCCAGAATCCGTCGTTATTCACCTTATCATAGGTGAAAAACACGCCCATGTGGTGCGGGTGATCGGTACTTTCTCCCTCCACTTTCTTAAACGGGAAACTCCGCGTCATTACGACGCCGTTGGGTGAATACAAAGGCCATAAGCACGGCTTCGTCAACGTCCGGGAATATAGATAACTGGTGAATAACTTGCCATCGATCTTGACATCCACCTTATCTTTGCCCGGAATCAGTTCTACTTTCGGCGCCGCCACACAACTACTTACCGTAATGAGCAGCACGATACTCCACAACATCAGAAAATGTATTTTACT
>CAZNQT010000064.1:0-13640 GCA_964574885.1 uncultured Pirellulales bacterium | reverse complement strand
GGATACCCCCGGCTGGATTGTTCGCGACGAACCTAATAAATATCCCTCTCTCGAAACGGTTGATCATCCGTTGGAGACAGACCTTCCCTTAAAGCAACATTCCGGCGCCGGCAGCCATGAAGTCATCATCGAATCGCCCCATCACAACCTCGGCATGGGGCGCCATGATCCCGACCAGGCGGTGATAATCTGCCAAATCCTCCGGGACCGCTATCGCTATTTTGCCCAAAACAACGACCGGAACAAACTCATTACTATTTTCTATAATCACGGTGCCACTTCCGGCGCCTCTTTATCGCATCCTCATTTTCAACTGCTCGCCCAGAGCGTAATCCCTCCCCGGCTGCTATACCTCGGACAGCATTACCGAAAGTACTACCAACAACAGGGACGAAGCGTTTTTGACGCCGTCATCGAAACGGAACTCGACGCCCAGGAACGCATTCTTACCTGCACCGATGATTTTATCGTTTTTTGTCCCTTTGCCTCCCGCAGCCCCTATGAAATCTATCTGTTGCCTCGTTTCGAACAGCCGCATTTCGGCCAACTCGAAGAGGATAAATTAAATGCATTCAGCGAGATCTTGCAACAAACGCTCCATGCGATGGATAAACGCCTCCATTATCCGGATTATAATATGGCTTTCCATAGCGCCCCGCTTTCCTGTCAATCCGAGCGCAGTGAAGAATCTACGGCAGACCAATCGTATCATTCCGAGACTCTCAAGCAGCCGGTTTTTGAACAAAGCGTGGGACTCGAAGACAGATTGAACGCAGAATCGGAAAAGGACCGGTTATCTCATTCTGAGCGCAGCAAAGAATCTCTATCCGACGCAGTGGACTACCCCGGTTTCCGCTGGTATATTCAAATCTGCCCTCGTATCGGCATCACTGGCGGCTTCGAATTGGCCACCGATGTCTTCATCAATACCATTCCCCCCGAAACCGCCGCCCAATTCTTCCGCGGTTAAAATATTTCATAACCGCCTTTGAGGGAATGTGTTGCGCTTGAAAGTTAAATCCGCGCATTCTTTCTTCGTCATTAGTAATTCGTCATTGATTCATCATTCGGATTTTGTCATTCGTCATTATAATTATCCGTTTACCTGTCTCGACCGAAATGATATAATGGCAACTTGAATTACGAACGAAATAGCAATACCGGATAAAACGAAGGAGTTCCATTATGGTTGATCGAAATCGCCGAAATTTTCTGAAACAGTCCCTTTACGCCGGCGGGGCTCTGCTAGTCGCCGACGGGCAGATGTTCAATTCCCTCTCCGCTGCCGTTCCCCCCGGCTTTCGCCTGCCCGGCTCCCTCATGAAGCTGGGATTGGTCACCTATCTCTGGGGGCAGGACTGGGATCTGCCGACCTTGATCAAGAACTGCGAAAAGTCCAGGGTGCTCGGCATCGAACTCCGTACCCAGCACGCTCATAAAGTCGAAGCCAACCTGAATGCCCAGCAGCGTAAAGAAGTGAAAAAACGCTTCGCCGACAGCCCGGTCGTACTGGTCGGCATGGGTTGCAATTTCGATTTCCATCATACCGATCCCGCTAAAGTTAAACAGAACATCAAAGGTGCCAAACAATACGTGAAGCTCTCCTACGATTGCGGCGGCAGCGGCGTCAAAGTTAAACCCAATAATCTGCCTAAAGGCGTGCCCGTCGAGAAAACTTGCGAACAGATCGGCGAAGCCCTGAATGTGGTGGGTAGATATGCCGCCGGCTACAAACAGGAAATCCGTGTTGAAGTCCATGGCGCCGGCACTTCCGATCTGCCCGTGATGAAGCAAATCTTCGATCGTGTCACCGAACCCAACGTCGGCGTCTGCTGGAACTCCAACGATCAGGACCTCAAAGGCAAGGGGCTCGAATACAATTTCAATCTGGTTAAGAAACGATTCGGCGACACCGTCCACGTCCGCGAACTCAACGTCGGTTCCTATCCTTATCAGCAATTGATGAACCTGTTCGTCAGGATGGACTACAAAGGCTGGATACTCCTCGAATGCCGCACCAAACAAAAAGACCGCATTCAGGCCCTCATCGAGCAGCGCGAGGTCTTCGCCCGAATGATCGCCAGCGGCCAAAAAGGCCTGCCCCCCGTCAAGATCAAAAAGAAAACCTGACCGATTATCAATAGAGAAAAATTTCAAAACGAATTGTTGGGGCGGTCCCCTGTGACCGCCCTTTTACATTAACAATTCCCAACCAGCCCCCCGTGTCAGAAGAAATTTCATCTATGATGTAAGTCATTGATATGAAAGTTTCTTCCGGAATAGCTCCGAAGGAGCGTCAGTGTTTAGCCGGTGGCGTAAGCCACCGGAAAGAAAGGATATACAAATGTCCAAAGCCCCGAAGGGGCGAAAGCATCCGTGAAAAACGGAGAATGTCTTGTATGGAGAGAGATAATTTATTGTAAATCAAAAGTTTATCTCCTTGGTGAAATTTCCTCGTCAATAAGGGACGATTACCAACTTAATACGCGATGACAAACAACGGGTAGTATAGACAAGTTCTTACTTGTCCATGGTGGAAACAATCCCTACTCCTTAATCCCTCATTTTAATTCCTAGACAAACCTGCCATCATCTACTAATTTTCCGATCCCTACGGCTACACGTCGCCAGGGAGAGGCTTCCGGAAAAGGAACATTACGAATAATAAAATTTGAACCAACGACCGAAGCCTGGTCATTTTCCTTTGTAATAACGAGCGAGATATATTCTTTTGTCTTCCGAAGATATAATCCTTCGAGGATTTCGATCGTGGATTTAGCGAAATATTTTTTCGTAAGATGTAATATTTCTTTTCTCCTTTCAAGGGTTCCTGCTGGAGAATTCTCTCCTAAAATGCAAGTTTCGAGATCAACCGGATCATGTGCTTCCATCCAGGACGCCCCCATGTGCTGTAACCGAAGATCGTCAAGACCCATACCGGCTTTGGGATAATATGTGAGACTAGAACCCGAGACAACAAAATATTCCTCTTGTTCGTCTTTGAATTCAAGGATTTCCATTTGACCGGAAGGGATATCGATTATCCCTACTTTGTTTAAAATAAAAGGCCAATCGTCAGATACCTTTTCAATATCACCTTCATCCACATCAAAGCCAAACTCATAGAATAAATATTCATTGATTTCTTGCTTTTCCGACATAATGTAAATTCCGATTGAAAATATTTTTACTCAGCCGTCTTTTTCAAAGTTTTAAGAAACGCGTGGACCAAGGGCCCACCCTAAATCTTTAGCACCATTGTTCGGGATCGAGATGGTAATAGTTCTTGAGTTCCTCGTACAAGTCCGGATGTTTCTTTTTCATTTGTCTGGCTTTTTCAAAAAACGCTTCGGTGGCAACGGCGAAAAATTCCGCGGGTTCCGTCGCGCCATAACGGTGAATCACACTGCGCTTATTTTTTCTCGTTTTGGTCTTGAGTTCCGCATATTCGGCGCCCAGCACTTTGGCCCAGGTCGCGTAACAGCCACGACTCTCCAGAATCGGCGCCCCGTCTGCCGCGCCGTCTTCCTGATCCAGTCGATGGGAAAATTCATGAAATACCACATTGCGGCCATCCGTGATGTTGTTCGCTCCGCCGGTGACGCTGTTCCAGGCCAGCACCACCGGTCCATTCTGCCAGGATTCGCCATCGCGCGGCTCTCCGGTGGACCAGCCTTCCTCTAAGACCTCACGGGCCATGAAAGTCGAGGGATAGACATAGATCGTCAGCAGCTTGGGATAGTATTTCGTTCGGCGATTCAACAGCAGCATACAGGCCTGCCCGGCGATAGTAACTTTGATCTCATCCGTAATTTCCAGTTCGTTGCAGCCTACGAAGCGTTTTTCCGCAATGAATAAATTAACCAGACCCTCCAGTTGAATCTGCAATCGCGCCGGCAGACAATTATATAACGGAATATTTTTCTCCAGGATCGCTTTCCATTCCGGCCGGATCGGCTCGGAGAGCAATCGCTTCTGCCTGAACCTGTGAACTATATACCGACGAAGGTAGAATCCTACGAGTAAAACCAAACCACCGGCAACAATATACTTTATGGCGTACATGATTTTGTAGGGTGGGCCTGTGGCCCACGTGTTATTTTATACGTTTTGCGGTACGATAAACGGTTTTCGGTAGTCACGAGAAATCAAATTGTTGGCTCGTTCACTATTTTCACCGACAAATCGTTCGGCTTGGGGATCGAACTGAAGAAGGGTGCCGAGAATGGCCGGCGTTTTTTCCAGATTGATTGCATTCGCATCCAAATGGATGAGAAGTCGATCGAACGATTTGCTCAACTCCTTATTTCCTCGAATATTCTCGGCAATCTGTCCCTTTGTTGCTTTCCTTCCGACGCAATACGATATGTTGGTCAAATGCACCAGTCCACATGAGAGGTGACCTTCCAGGGCTTCGGTGAAAAGATTCTCCATTTTTCGACTGCGGACCACATCGATAAAGTTTTGTTTGGCATCTACCCGATCCGAGGTGAATTTTTTAATCATTTTGCCCTGGTTGTCGTATACGACGCCATCAAGCACATAGCCGTCTTCACAATGTACAATCGCTCCAAATCTCACGCCGTAATAGGTATCCATATTTTTATTCCAGTTGTTATTTTGAAACGACTTTTTCTTGGGTAGTCCACGCACTTCGAAAATAATCGGCGTCGGTTCATAATCGAGCAGAGTTATTAACGTATTGGGAGTTTCGCCGTCGTCCTCATATCCAAAACGTCCCCCTATGGTAATCACCTGCTGGGGCAGTTCGTTTTTGGCCAGGGCCCAGCGGCAGGAATCCATAAAGTGAATCCCCATATTGCCCAGATCCCCGTTACCCGTGGTCCAATCCCAATGCCAGTCGTAGTGCAGGTATTTTCGCATCAGGGGCTTCTGTGGCGCCGGGCCGCACCACAAGTCGTAATCGCAGCCCTTGGGGATGGGCTGCGGACCGCTGACTTTCCCGATACTCTGACGGGGCTTATAGTTCACGCCATGCACATAGTGAATCTTGCCCAAGTTGCCTTGCCGCGCATAGACAAAGGCTTTTTCCAATGCCCCGTTCGAGCGCGGACCATGGACCGCCTGCACGACGCGCTTATATTTCCGGGCCGCTTCTACCAGCTTGCGCCCCTCGAAAATATTGTGCGAGGCGGGCTTCTGGACGAATACGTCCTTACCCGCCTGACACGCCCAGATCCCTATTAACGAGTGCCAATGGTTCGGCGTGGTGATGCTGATGGCGTCGATCTCCTTGTTCTGGAGTAATTCCCGGACATCCTTATAGACCTTGACGTTTTCCCGGTGATCCTGACATTCTTTTAAGACCGGGCTTACGTGGTCGCTGTCGCAATCACATATTGCCGCGATCCGCACGCCGGGAATCTTGCGAAAATCTCGAAGGTCCTGCCTGCCTTTGCCGCCGATCTTGATAAACGAGCCCAGCCCGACAATCCCCATGCGAATGTCATGATTAGCGCCGCGCACCCTGGCGAAAGGCGTAAACAATCCCACTCCCGCCGCCAACGATCCCTTGATAAAATCCCGTCGTTTTATTTTCGGCATGATGGTTCTCCCTAAAAACACGTGGGCCACACGCCCACTCTACAAAATCTTATAAAAGATTTTTTGGAAAATGAATATGAAAAATATTCCAGCAATTTAAGGCTTTTAACAATACTATTTTAAGATTTTCTTTCTTTACTCTTCTTTCTAATAATAATTTGATGATATCTGGAAAGCATAGGATAATAATGAGCAAAAGGGAGCCAAGTATTGCTACTAATATATTCTCGAAATCTAAAAGATCCATCAATATCTTTCTTTTTAATGAAGTAGGGTGGGCCTATGGCCCACGCGTTTAAATTAGTATGACTATAATTTCTGTGCAATCTGTGGTTCCAATTCTTAGTGTCCTTCGTGTTCTTATTGGTGATCTTTTTTTCCCTACACCCTACACCCTGAACCCTAGACCCTCTCTTCTACAGCGCATCCTGTAACGCCAGAAACAACGCGCGGTAGTATTTCATCAAACGCACCGGTTCTTTGCTTTCGGCGATCTCGGCGTCGCAGTAGCGTTGGTAATTATTTTCCCGCAGCAACTGGAAGAGTTTGCGGTAGGGATACTTCTCGTTATACATGTCGTGCAGGTGGATGTTGCGGATTCGATCCTTGACCAGATTGAAATTCGACTCGAAGCCGGGCGCTTCGATATCCGTGGGATCGCAGTTCCAGTTGACCGTAACGTGCGGGCTGTCGGCGTAATCGAGTATCTTGCGGGTGATCTTAACGCGATTGGTGCCGTGGCCGTGGTTGGCCAACCGAATCTCCACGCCGTAATCCCGGGCGAATTCCGCACATTCACGGACGGCTTTACCAATTTGTTCCAGTGTCTTTTCCATCGAAACGCCCTTATCGCTCGTGGCGTTGGGAAATACCCGAATTCCCAACGCGCCGATATCGTGGGCAAGCTTGGTATATTCCTTGGTGCCTTCAATGTTCTGCCGCAGTTTGGCAGGATCCGCATGATGATAGCTGAATCCGCTGGCCAGACTGATCGCCTCCAATGGTGAATCTGCAAAACGCTTACGCACTTCCTCTCGCTGCTGCTTGGTCAGGTTCACCTCCACCTTATGGGCATGGGTCGTGCGCAGCTCCACGTGCATGAATTTCGCCTCCGTGCAGTTCTTGATAATCGTCTCGATGTCCCAGTTCCGCGCCAGGTTGTAGCTCATCAGACCGAGTTTCAATAAAGGCTTTTTCGTCGCAGATATTCTTACTGGTTTAGCGCCTTGACCGAGGGACGCTGAACCGCCCGCCGCCAAGCCCCCGGAGAGCAACGCCGTTGTCTTGATAAATTCACGTCGATTAGTTCGGTTCATTTTCTTTCTCCTGTTTAGGATTGATTTTCCTGATCCAAACAGCGATTTCCTTACCGAAATCTGCCGGTGGTGTAAATTCGTTAGTTCCCTCTCTAATGGTGGACTTCCTTAGGATGATTTTCCCGGAGGGAATATCGAGCCAGGTGAGTTGATAGTCACCGGGGGTCATATCTTTTATGCCGATCGAGCCTTTCAACTCTTCGGTATAGGCAATATAGGATACGTTGGGTTGGGCGAGCAGGTATTTTGTGCCCGCGGCGGCGAGGGAATTGTTCGGCTGCATGCGGTGAAAATCGGTCGCTTCCATGAAGTCGGTAAGAATCGCGCAGTCGCGGTAGCTTTGCGGCGTATTACGTCCGGCCATGTCGCCAAAGAACATACCCATTCGCAGCACCTGAACCGCCGATGCGCCCGCCATCGCCGCCGCCCAGTTGCAGCGACGAATCGTTCGATCGTCCTGAATCCCATGGTCGGCCATCTCCGACATATTCAGAATCTTCCGTCCGCCGACGTTCTTCCAGGCATCGAGTACGCCGGTGTAGAGTTTTTCCGGCGAGGAGGTGTTGTATTGTATGGCGAACATATCGATATTTTTATCGTTGTTGAAGTCGAATTTGGAGGAGGAGTTCTGATGTACGGCCACGACGTGGTTGTGATTATCCACCTGTTTCAGATAGGCGGCAAACGCGGAGATCTGCGGTTTCGAACGCCCTTCGGCGTATTCTTCCGCGATGCACCAGATCAACAGGCGATGATGTTTGAGTTTACCGACAATTTTCTCGGTGAATGTCTTCCAGTCCTTGCGCCAGGCCCCATCGTCGTCGAAAAAGAAAAATACCGTAATCACCCCCGCATGCTCCATCTCCGTAATCCACCGATCCCACTGCGTCAGATTGCGCTCCAGCTCCGCGCCCACCCCGGGATCGCCGCCCCCGAAGTCTTTCAGGACGGCAATTACATACGTGCAACGGGCGTGGAGTGCTTTAAAACGTTTGATAATCTCGCCCTGTTTGCCGCAGTAGAAGAAATCCTCCGGATCGCCGGGCCCGGCAAAGAAGACCGGTTTGAGTCCGCCTGATTGGGTATAGATTTTATAATAGACCATACGGGCGGGATTTTCAGGATCTACGATAATCTGGCCCTGGAGAGGGGTGTGTGTTTTTTCAAGCGACGGATTCGAAGTATCAGCCTGAGCCGGAAGGGGGCAAACGAAAAATACACTCACGGCGACACCAAGAGTGAAAAGATGCTTACGATTTTTCATAATCTGTTCTCCCTGCTTGTCTTAGGTACCATATATGACGCGAAAAAGCGATGTTTTTTTCGGGGGAATCCCCCTCCAAACCTCCATGAGCGGAATTAATCTTTGGATGTTTTTCGAAGGTAATGGATATACATAACAAAAATCTATATGACAATATAGCCCAACCTTAATAAACTATTGGATTAATGAGGGAGATGGAATATGGTTGAAATATATGATTTTTATGGATTGACGAGATTTTCCAATATACTATAATACCTATCTGTTTACGGATATTAATGGTCAATGGCGTGAGAGGAGATGTCGTAAATGAAGCTATCTACGAGAGTTAGATATGGTGTCCGGGCGATGATCGAGTTGGCCAAGCAAACGGAGAATAAACCGGTTCCCCTGCGAGTGTTGGCGAAAAATCAGAACATTTCCACGAAATATCTGGAGCAGATGGTCTCCTCCTTGAAAATAGCTGGCCTAATCGAGAGCGTCCGAGGCGCCGAGGGGGGCTATCGACTCGCCCGACCCGCTCGGGATATCAACGTATGGGATATATATAATGTGTTGGACGTTTCCGTTGAACCCATTGAGTGCCTGCATAATTGCTGTACTCGTGAGAATGTGTGCGCAGCAAGGGAAATGTGGGCGGAGATGACGAAATCCATTACCTCGATCTTAAAATCGCGAAATCTACAGCAATTGGCCAAGCGCGAACTGGAATTAATGAAAAAACGTCGGGGCAAGAAGTAAATTTCGATACATTCAGCGAAATCAGGCGAATTTTCTGAGAAATAAGGCTTGTTTTTCGTTGGTTAATCCTACTAAAATACTTGGTATTAAGGGACTAGATAAAGCCAGCTTACTTTCCTTCGGGAATCAGCGAGGAGTATTAAGATGAGCAAGGCAGATAAAGCACAAAAACCGGGATTTCATACGTTGTCAGTGCACGCCGGGCAGGAAGCGGATCCGACGACGGGGGCACGGGCGGTGCCGATCTATCAGACGACCAGCTACGTGTTCAAGGATACGGAGCACGCCGGTAACTTATTTGGATTAAAGGAGTTCGGGAATATTTATACGCGGCTGATGAATCCGACAACGGATGTTTGGGAGAAGCGGATCGCGGCCCTGGAAGGTGGGACCGGAGCACTCGGGACATCCAGCGGGATGGCGGCGATCTTCCTGGCGATTCATAATATTACCCGGGTGGGGGATCACATCGTATCGTCGGCGTCGCTCTATGGGGGTACGGAAACGCTGTTTCGCTATACGTTTCCTCAGATCGGCCTGGAGACGACATTCGTCACGGAGCCTACGCCGGAGAAAATCGCCGCGGCCATTCAAAAGAATACCAAGGCGGTATTTCTCGAGACGATCGGCAATCCGCGGGGCGATGTGCTGGATCTTACCGGGATTGCCCAGGTTGCCCATGATAACGGGATTCCGGTGATTATCGACAATACCTTTGCCCCGGTGCTCTGTCAGCCGATCCAGCATGGCGTCGATATTGTCATCCATTCCTGTACGAAGTGGATTGGGGGGCATGGAACCAGTATCGGCGGGATTATTGTCGATGGCGGGATATTCGACTGGTCAAACGGGAAATTCCCCGGTTTTACCGAGCCGGACGCCAGTTATGACGGTTTGAAGTATTGGGACGTGTTCGGCAATTTTCCGGGTCTGGGCAATGTCGCGTTTATCATCAAGGCACGGGTGCAGGGGATGCGGAATATCGGTCCCTGCCCCAGTCCCTTCAACGCGTTTCAGTTCCTGCAAGGTCTGGAGACGCTGCCGTTGCGGATTCAGCGACAGTCGGACAATGCCCTGGCTCTGGCCCAATACCTAAAGCAGCACAAACAGGTCGAGTGGGTACAATATACAGGTCTACCGGAACATCCGACGTACGCAAATGCTCAGAAATATCTCAAAGGCGGTTATGGCGCGGTATTGGGATTCGGTATCAAGGGCGGACTGGCGGCGGGTGCGAAATTTATCGATTCGGTGAAGCTATGCAGTCATTTGGCCAACGTCGGGGACGCCAAAACGCTGGTATTGCATCCGGCTTCTACGAGTCACCGTCAGTTATCCGAAGAATCGCAACTTGCCGCCGGCGTTTCGCCGGAATTTGTCCGGGTGGCAGTCGGTCTGGAAGATATCGAAGATATCATCGCCGACATCGATCAGGCGTTGGGATAATAGCGTTTAGCGGATAGCGTTTAGCGGATAGCGGATAGCGGATAGCGAATAGGAAGAAAATCAAAGATCAAAAATTAAATAGCAAAATTACAAATTAAAATTCAAATAGTATAGATCCACAATCCTCGGTCGGCAGTCCGCAGCAAGAAAAACAGGAACCGCAGATGCACGTGGATAAACGCGGATTTTTAGCCACCAAAAAGCTCAAAAAAGCATAAGAGAATTAGACACAGATTTACACCGATAAAAACTGATATTTCATTAAAAAGAATCTTTCAAATCAGTGCGGATCAGTGTCGAAAACCTTTGTTGCCGCGAATTACACGAATCAAAACGAATTCGCACGAATCGAACAGCCATTACAAGGTATAAATTTTAGGGGATTTTGGGCTTGTCGGGTCTATTTCCGCGTGGTAGAATTATTATTAGCGATTATCGGTAACGACTTCTGGGAATAATAAACAGTGGTTAGTGCTCGGTGCTCAGTTCTCAGAAAAAGAATAGAACAGGGATCCGCCTTCGACGAAACTATGGCGTGACAAGTGACGCTGAGGAAACGGATTGACACGGATTTTTTTAGCCACAGAGGGCGCAGCGCGGCCTAGCCGCAACCAAAATATTTTACCGCAGAGGGCGCGGAGAACGCAGAGAAAATAGCCACAAAAAAGCTCAAAAGGCACAAAAAGGTCAGAGGTTCCTCAGTAATTTAGTATTTACAGGTTAGTAGTAGAGAGGGCACAGAGAGAAAAGGTATAATATTTTATATGATTTTGAGCAATCATAAGTGTCTAACCCATTTATGTTCTTCTATATGAGATAATCATGATTCCGTTGATCGTTGAAGGTGATATTTTAGATCAGAATGTTGAGGTGATCGTCAACTCTTGGAATCGCAATGTCATTCCCTGGTGGTTGTTATTACCGCAGGGGGTCTCCGGTGCGATCAAGAAGCAGGGAGGCCATGCTCCTTTTATAGAATTAGCGGTACACGGTTCCATCCCTTTGGGTGGAGCCGTGGAAACCTCGGCCGGCGCCCTGAAATTCAAATCCATCATCCACGTAGCAGGAATTAACCTTCTGTGGTTTGCCACCAAACGATCTATTCAAGATTCTGTCTGCAATGCCATGCAGATTGTGAACGAAAAACAGTATGAATCCGTGGCGTTCCCGATTATAGGTTCTGGCTCGGGAAATCGCAGTCGGGGTAAAGTACTGAGGTATATGCTGGAAGCATTTGAAAAGATTGATTCCCAAGCTGAAGTACGCATTATTAAATATATAAAAAGAAAGAAACTAAAGTTCGGATGACGCGGATGAAACGGATTGACACGGATTTTTTTAGCCACAGAGGGCACAGAGGGCACCGAGAGAAAAGGGATAAATTTTAGGGGATTTCGGGGTTGTGAGGTCTTTTTCCGCATGGTAGAATTATTATTAACGATTATCGATAACGACTTCTGGGAATAATAATCAATGGTGTGCATTGCACACCCTACGTGAATGTATAAACATTGTTGGGTGCCAAATTATATCGCATAAGAAAAGGATGATCTTTGAATGCTGAGAAGAAGCTAAAGCTATTAAAAGAGTTATTGAGGGGTGCCGGTGAAATATCGAATCGTTCGAGCAGCGATCCGGTCTTCAAGACATGGAAGAATACGGCCATACGAACTCTTACGAAAGTTTTCGGGGCGGAGTCTCAAGAACTCAAACAATTTGAAGACTTAGATTTCTTCTATCATGCGATGATCATGACTTTGGGGGCGGATTATTCATCTGATCATTGCCGGTGCTTCGAACGAGATATGGAGATCGCTTTGAGGTCTATCAATCAGTATGTAACTGAACTAGAAGAGGAAATAGAGGAACATCTGGTTGATAATCCCAGCGACAAGCAGGAAACCGGTTGCCTGGAGAAAGTGTTTATTAGTCACTCATCTAAAGATCATAAAGTGGTGGAAGAATTGGTAGAACTGCTCGAGGTTATTGGTTTAGAGTCAACCCAGATATTCTGTACTTCATTGCCAGGATACGATATCGATCTCGGTGACAACTTTATTGATTCCCTCAAAGACGAGCTGGTCGGAAATGTTCTCGTCATCTTTGTCTTGTCTGAAAATTTCTACAAGAGCCCCGTGTGCTTATGTGAAATGGGCGCAACATGGGCCCTTTCAAGAGATCATATACCTATTGTTGTGCCACCTCTGTCGTTCGCTGATATAAAAGGCGTGTTCCCGCTCACGCAGGGCCTAGTCATTACAGATGCACTGCGAATCAATGCATTGAGGGATAAGATTATTGCTGCTTTCAAATTACCCGATCAGAGCAAAGCCTCGACATGGGAGCGGAGAAGGGATAGGATCATAGAGAGGATAGACGAATGTCTAAGCACCCCAAAAGACGCTGATCCGGACGTCCAGTTGGGTGAGTAAGAGAAATGGTGATGCCCGAATTATATTGCGTTCACAACAATCATTACGCACCTTGACATTGGTTCCATGATTTACGAAGATCAAGTACTCGATCGTAAACACATGTAAATAGCGAAGCGTCCATAGATCCGATGACCCGGCACCGGTCCGTGAGCTAACCGGATACGGTTTACGGGAAGGGAAGATAGCGGATAGCGAAGAGCGGATTGGGGATAGGGATAGGTTCCTGGTTCCTCGTTTCTGGTTTTTGGTTTCAAGTTTCAGGTTGAAGGGCAGTGGTCAGTGGTCAGAAGAAGAATATCGCGCGGATGGCACAGATTCGATGGATTGGCGCGGATAAAATATATTCACGGCAAAGCACGAAGCATTCGTTACATGCTCACGCGGGCAATGCCCGTGATGGAATTTGCGTGAGCATGGCACCCGGCGAAGATTGTGTTTATGTCCCAGGGCGTCGCCCTGGGCTACTTTATTTAGCCCTTTCAGGGCTTGTTCTGTGTCAGTTTTCCCAGAGCTATGTATCGTTGTCATGTTAATTTGTCAAAATGCAAAGGGAGTATCGAATACCATTGAGAACGTTCCCATTATGGTTTTACTTTCAGTTATTTGCTTCATAGCGATAATTGAATCTTCGGTTGGGAGCACTGTCGCCGCTCACGGCAAACTCTATTATATCATTGGTATTTTGCATATTGTCGGCCCAATGAAAATCAAATCTAATCCGGTCGGTTTCGGAAAATCCTAAAACCGCACGGGGGATCTTAATTTCCATTTTATTACACTTTACCTTATAACGCACTTTCGCTTTCGTTTTCCAGTTCGATTTCCGTTCGGCATACTCCACATACGTTGTTTCGGCGTCAATCACTTTATGAT